>NZ_QQWV01000029.1:0-48034 GCF_003951715.1 Sphingomonas sp. ABOLH
GCCCTATGTCCGCCTTGCCCGCCCCCTCCCCCGATCTCGACCGGCTCAGCCCGCACAAGTTCGCGAAGCTGTCGGCGCTGATCTATGACAAGACCGGCATCAAGATGCCCGCGACCAAGGTCACGATGCTGCAAGGGCGGCTGCAACGGCGGCTGCGCGAAGTCGGCATCGCGACGCTGGATGCCTATTGCGACCATCTGTTCGACGGCAGCGCACATCCCGACGAGATCATCAACCTGATCAACGCGGTGACGACGAACAAGACCGACTTCTTTCGCGAACCCGGCCATTTCGACTTCATGGCAAAGACCGCGCTGCCAACGCTGGCGGACAGCGGCCGGCGCCGCATCCGCGCGTGGAGCGCGGCCTGCTCGACCGGTGCCGAACCCTATACGATGGCGATGGTGCTCGACCAGTTCGCGCAGAAGAGCGGAGTGGACTATGGCATCCTCGCCACCGACATCGACACCACCGTCCTCGAAACCGCGCGGCGCGGCATATACCCGACCGAAATGGTCGAACCGGTGCCGGCGTCGCTGCGCCAGCGCTATGTCGCCGTCTCGCGCGATCGCAAGGCGAACCAGGTGCGGATGGTGCCGGCCCTGCGCTCGGCGATCGGTTTCGCGCGGCTGAACCTGATGGAGGAACGCTATCCGGTCGGCGAACCGATGGACCTCATCTTCTGCCGCAACGTGCTCATCTATTTCGACAAGGAGACGCAGGAGCGGGTCGTGCGCCGGCTGTGCGCCAATCTGCGGCCCGGCGGCTATCTGTTCCTCGGCCATTCGGAATCGATCGCCGGCATGGACCTGCCCGTCCGGACCGTCTCCTACACCGTCTTCACGAAAGACTGACATGTCCAAGATCCGCGTCCTGATCATCGACGACAGCGCCAGCGTCCGCCAGGCGATGACGGCGATCCTGAGCGAAGACCCCGCGATCGAGGTGATTGCCGCCGCCGCCGACCCCTTCGCCGCCGCGCGCCACATCCAGGAGGAAATTCCCGACGTCATCACGCTCGACGTCGAGATGCCCCGCATGGACGGCGTCACCTTCCTGCGCAAGCTGATGAGCCAGAAGCCGATCCCGGTCGTCATGTGCTCCTCGCTGGTCGAGGAAGGGTCGGAAACCCTGCTCCAGGCGCTGGAAGCCGGTGCGGTCGACGTCATCCTGAAGCCGCGCATGGGTGTCGCCGACCATCTGAACGACGCCAAGATGCGGATTCGCGAAACGGTGAAGGGCGCCGCCCGCGCCCGTGTCCGCACCCGCAGCGCCAGCCGGCTCAACTCGCCCGCCGCAAAGCTCACCGCCGACGCCGTGCTGCCGCCGCCGACCGGCCGGGCGATGAGCCGCACGACCGAGATGGTCGTCTGCATCGGTGCCTCGACCGGCGGGACCGAAGCGCTGCGCGAGGTGCTGGAGGCGTTGCCCGCCAACTCGCCCGGCATCGTCATCGTGCAGCACATGCCCGAAAGCTTCACACGCGCCTTCGCGAAGCGGTTGAACGGCCTGTGCCAGGTCGATGTGAAGGAGGCCGAGGATGGCGACACCGTCATGCGCGGCCACGTCCTGATCGCGCCGGGCGGCCTGCGCCACATGATGCTGGAGCGGCAGGGCGCGCGCTATGTCGTGGCGATCAAGGAAGGCCCGTTGGTATCGCGCCATCGCCCGTCGGTCGACGTCCTGTTCCGCTCCGCCGCGCGCAACGCCGGGTCGAATGCGGTCGGGATCATCATGACCGGCATGGGCGACGACGGCGCGCGCGGGCTGCTCGAAATGAAACAGGCCGGCGCCCGCACCTTCGCGCAGGACGAAGCGACGTCGGTCGTGTTCGGCATGCCCAAGGAAGCCATCGCCCGTGGCGCTGCCGACCGGGTCGTCCCGCTCAGCGCCATCGCCCGCGAATTGTTGCAGGCGACCGCGCGATGATCGGCGCGCCCCGCCCCGCCCCCTTCTCCGTTCAGGACTGACGCCATGCACCATATCCGCATCGACACCGACACCGCCGAAGCCCTGAACCTGTCCGACCTGAAGCGCAATCTGGCGATGGTCGCGGCGGGGATGGACGCGCGTTTCGTCCGCGCCGGATCGACCCTGTCGACCGCGATCGAGACGATCGACCGCATTATCCACTCGATCGACGGCGTCACCGGCGCACTCGACGAAAGCGTCGCTGGCATCGCGGTGTCGAGCCTGAAATCGGTCGCCGGACAGCTCGACGCCCTGCCCGTCGTACAGGCGGGGCGTGAGGCGGACATGGCCCGGATCGGTGCGGCATCGCGGGTACTGCGCGATCACGTCATGGACATGCGCCAGGCGCTGCGCGTGCTGCACATCTATGGCATGAACATCAAGATCGCGGCATCGGGCGAGGCGGCTTTTGTAGGCTTCGTCAACGACATGGGGCAACGTCTTGCCACCGGTGAAGAACATCTCGAAGGGTTCCTCGCCAAGCTGAAGGAACTGTCGGGCAGCGTCGGCAGCGTGCAGCAGGCCGGCCGCCTGCTCGCAGCGGAGGCGCGCAAGATCCTGCCCGCCGTGCCGCAGCGCCTTACCCGCGATGCCGACGCGCTCAACGGCCATCTGGGCGACGTCGCCTCGATGGCGCGGCAGGTGGCGGAGATCGCGCGAACCGTGCAGGGTCGTGTCGCGACGATGCTCGGCGCGTTGCAGGTGGGCGACAGCACGCGGCAGCGGCTGGAGCATGTCGTGTCGGGCCTGCAACTGCTCGACGGCTGCACGCGCGAACTGGCACCGGCGCCGCAAGCCGAGGTGACGGCGGTGGTCCACCACCTGCTCGCCGCGCTGCTCGAAACCAGCGCCGCCGATTTCGACCGCGATGCCGCGCTGCTCGTCGCCAGCCTGAAGGCGCTGCAGCCCGACACCGCCGCGCTGCTCGACCTGATCGACGACGGCACCGGGCGCAACGGCCGCCCGTTCCTCGTCCAGATCGAGGAGGCCGTGGGCGAAGTCGCGATCATCACCGTGCAGTTGCAGGAAGCCGACCATCGCTCCGGCGCGATGCTGGGCCTCATCACCGAAACCGTCGACGAACTGACCGGCCGCCTCGAACAGCTGCAACGCGTGCAGTTCAACGTGCAGGACATCGCCACCAACACCCGCCTGCTGTGCCGCCGCCATGGCGATCTGGGCAAGGCGGTGTCGGTCGTCGCGGGCGAAGTCGATATCTATGCCCATTCCCTCGGCAATGCGATGCGCGGCATCGGCCAGCCGATCCGCGAACTGTCCGACGTCAACGCGCTCCTCGCCCAGAAGCGCGGGGTCGAGGGGGACAGCGACATGGGGACCAAGCTGTCGCAGGCGCTGGTCGTCATCCGCGAAGGATGCCAGCGCACCGATCTGGCCGTTCGCGAGGGCGGCGACGATGCCCGCCAGCTGATCGAACTGCTGACGATCGCCGGCGACGAGATCGGCGCCGAGCTGCAACTGGGCGCGAACATGCGTCAGGCGGCGATCCTGCTGTCGGCGGCGCCGCGCATCGACCAGCTGTCGGACGAAGCCCATGCCGCGCTCGCCGCCCTGCTGCCGCAGATTTTCGCGCTCTACACCATGGCGCAGGAACGCGACGTCCACACCGCCAATGTGCCCCATGCCTTCGCCGTCACGACCGCTGTCGTCGAAACCGACGACGACGATGACGGCCTTTTCTGATCGATCGGCCGGGGGCGCAAGCCTTTGCACCTCCGGCCAAAGGCGGATAAGCGGTAGCGGGTGACGACCGACCTTACCCGTTCGCAACGATTGAAAGCCGCGACCGCGACGCTCCACGATGCGCTGGACCAGCGGATCATGGCCCTCGATCCCTTCTCCTCGCCTGCACGCTATGTCCGCTTCCTGCGCGCGCAGCAGGCGTTTCACGATGCCCTCGCGCCGCTCTATGCCGCACCCACGATGCAGGCGCTGATCCCGGATCTGGCGGAACGCGACCGATCGGCGGCGATCGCGGCGGACATTGCCGACCTCACCCTGCCGCTACCGGCTGTGCCCGACGCTCGACCGGTAGAGCCTGTCGACATGTCGACGTCGCTCGGCTGGCTCTACGTCGCCGAAGGATCGTCGCTGGGCGCGGCCTTCCTGCTGAAGGCAGCGCAGCGGATCGGCCTGTCGACCGATCATGGCGCACGCCATCTCGCCGGTCATCCCGAAGGGCGTGCGGCGCATTGGCGGCGCTTCACCGCGCGGATCGACGACGCGACGATGACTGCCGAGGACGAAGACCGCATGATCGCCGCCGCCCGCGATGCCTTTGCCCGGTTCCGCACGCTGGTCGACGCCGCCTTCGCCTGAGGCGTCAGTCGGCAGCGGCCGCCAGCGACTCCCGCACCCGCGCCAGCGCCATCTCCACCGGCTCGTGCTCGCCCATCAGCGCGAAGCTGCCGGTAATGTCGAACAGGCAATGACCATGCACCGTGGCGACCAGCGAGCGGGCCAGCGTCACCGCCCGATCGGCATGATCGGGGCCCAGCGCCGCCGCGACCTCGTCGACGACGATCCGGGTCAGCTCACCGCGCTGCCGGCCCTGCGCCTCCTCCATCACGAAATCGTCCGGCAGGTGATGTTCGTAGATCGCCCGCCACAAATTGCGGTTGGTCCGCGCGAAGGTGAAATAGCTTTCGACCAGGCAGCGGATGCGATCCTCCGGCCCGGCGGCCAGCGCCGCGGTCAGGTCGCGCGCCCATAGCTGGAAGGTACGCGTGTTCAGCGCGACCAGAAACCGGTCATAGCTGCCGAACACATTGTAGAGCGTGCCGATCGAATAGCCGATGCGCTTGGCCACCTCGCGCGCGGAAAACCGGGCGAACCCCACTTCGGCCAGATGACGATGCCCTTCGGTCAGGAGCATCTGTTCGATTTCCTGCCGGCTGTGATCCGATCTGCGTCCCATCGACGGTCCGATGCCATATCGGACCGGCCGGGTCGATCCTTCGGTGCGTTCAGTCCGGGGCGAACCGGCCCGGCAGCATCAGGACGAACCGCGCCCCCTGCCCCGGCGCGCTGTCGACCAGGATGTCGCCGCGCATCGCCCGCGCCAGCCGCCGGGCGATGTATAGCCCCAGCCCGCTGCCCCCCGCCTCGGTCGGGTCGACCCGGCCGAACTTCGCGAAGATGCGCTCCTGATCGGCAGGGGCAATGCCCTTGCCCTGATCGCCGACGATCACGCAGGCATCGTCGCCGTCGCGTTCCAGCAATATCCATACCGTCCCGCCGGGCGGCGAATAGCGGACCGCATTGCCGATCAGGTTGACCAGGATTTGCAGCACGCGGCGAAACTCGCCGCTCGCCGGCATGGCTTCGTCGAACGACGGGCGCTCGATCCGCACATCGCCCTGCGCCGCGCGCACCGCCAGCAACCCCGCCGCGCGCCGCGCGACATCGGCCAGGTCGAGGTCCTCGACCGCGACCGCGAAGTCCGCCCGCTCGATCGCCGACAGATCCTCCAGATCATCGACCAGCCCCAGCAGATGCCGCCCCGCGCTGGCGATATCTGCAGCATAGGCGACGTAATCGTCGCGCAGCGGCCCGTCGGCCTGCGCGGACATGCTGTCGGCATTGGCGATGATCCGGCCCAGCGGATCGCGCAGCGCCCGGCCGATCCGGCGGCTGAACCCGTCGGGCAGGTCGGATGCAACCTCGTCCGGCTGCGCCGGCACGTCCCCTGGCGACAGGTCGCGTGCCGCGCCGTCGAACCCGGCGAACTGGCCATTGGCATCGGCGCGCGGCACCGCCGACAGCCGGACGCGATGCGCCGTCCCGCGGATCGCCGCTTCCTGTCCGTCGAACCACGCTTGTGCCGCCAGCGCGCTCAGGATCGGAAAGCCCCCATCGCCATCGTCGTTCAGCGCGAACAGCCGCGTGATCGGCTGGCCCAGCACCGCCTGCGGATCGAAGCCCAGCCGGGCGGCGGCATGATCCGACACATGGGTCAGGTGCAGCGCGGCATCGGTGGTCCATAGCCAGTCGGCATCCGAACGCAGGAAATCCGCCTCGCGCCGATGCGCCGGCTCGGCCTCCCACGGTGCGCCCGCCTGCCAGCCGCTCACCTCCAGCCTGATGCCCAGCTCGTCCGGCTCGGCCCGCACCGTCAGCGCGATATCGTCCTCGCCATCGGCGGCGACGATCGGGCGGGTGAGCGCGATGCCCAGCCGCTGCACCAGCCGCACCAGCGCGGCGATCTGCGGCACCGCGACCGGCTGTCCCGGGGCACCGCCGGCGCGGCGGTTCAGTTCGGCCAGACGCGGCTCGGCATCGAGCAGCAGCCCGTCGGCCGACAATCGTCCGATCGCGGGCGCCGCACCGGGGCGATGATCGTTCACGCCCCCGCCCCCAGCGCCAGCATCGCCGCGTGATAATCGGCATCCAGCGCCATCGGCGCCAGCGCGATGCGCGCGGCGTCGGGCGTCACTTCCATGATGACGTCGATCCGATCGGCGAACCCCTCGACATCGCGTACCGGTTCGGACTCGGCCAGTGCAAAGCCGATCCGCGCGATCGTCGCCCGGTCGACCGCGAGCGCGCGCAGCACGACCCAGAGCCGCGCACCGTCCGGGTCGATCACCAGATCGCGCACCCGTTCGAACGCCAGCCCGCTCGCCCGCGCGACCAGTGCCGTGAACAGGATCAGCCGCCCGTCGCCGATCGCCTCGGCCAGCAAGGCCCCGACTTCCTCGCCCTGCGGCTCGATCGCCTGCGCCAACCGCATCGCGGCGACCTCCAGCGGGACCAGCTCGCTCTGCGCGTCGATCGCCCGTCGCACCGACTCGGCCAGCGCCGCATCGACCATCGCGATCTGCTCGCCCGCACCCGCCATCTCGCGCAGCGCCGCCGCGACCCACCATGCCAGTCGCGCGTACAGCGGCCGGACCAGTTCGACCGCCGCCGGAACTCCTACGACCATGCCCCCGCGCCGCGCCTGCGCCGCCAGCATCGACACGGCCGCCGCGGCGACCAGCCGGTCGCTCGACTGCGCCAGCCGCGCGACCATCGTCGGCCCGTCGCCAGCGCCCGTGACCATCACCGGCAACCCCTGCGCGATCGCATCCAGCCGCACCCGCGCGAACAACTCGCCGAACAGCGCCGGGTCGCGGAACAGCCCGGCCCGCACCACCCGGTCGAACGGCGATCCCGCCCCGCGCAGCCCCTGCGCCAGCGCCGCCTGCCCCCGCGCGGTCAACAGCCGGATGGCGTGATCCCGCACCGTCGCATCGATGCCGCCGACCATCGCCCGCATCACCGCGTCCAGCGCGGCGGCGGTCCGGTCGTCGATCCGCGCATCGTCGGGCAGATGGAAATGCTCGGCCGCCGCGCGCAGCCGCCGATGCCCCGCCCGCTCCGCTGCAGCGACATGGTCCAGCAGCAGAATGGCGGCAGCGCTGGCCTCGCGGGAATCGATCGGGTCGATGGACATGGTTCCGGCTTTAACCTTACCCGGTTAAGGCTAAGCTAAGCCTCGCGCCGCAGATTTTCGATGGCGTGGGCAAGGGTAATGCCCGCGTGCAGCGCGACCAACGCCAGCCCGATCGTCGATGTTCCCGCCAGTGCGAACGGTGCGAGCAGTACCAACGCCGTCGCCGGCGTCGCGGCCCAGGGCGGGCGGACGGCGGGCGAGCGCCGCGCGAGGATCGTCGCCGCCACGCCGACCAGCGCCAGCACCCCCGCCGTCCCGGCCTGCACGATCAGCGACTGGACCAGCCCGATGCCCAGCACCCCGGCCACGCCGAACACATCGACCCCGCGTTCCTGCCACGCGGCATGCCCGTCCTCGCCGCGCAACCATCCGAGCAGCGACCCGGCCGACAGCACGACCATCGCCAGGAACAGCAGCACCGTCGCCGCCCCCGCACTCCAGAACGGGATCGCCGCCAGCCCCGCGACGCCCAGCACCCCGCCCGCCGCACCGATCGCGACATCGGGCACCTTGCGCCGCACCAGCAGCGGCAGCAGCAACCGCGACACGGGCGTGAAGACGTACCGGTCGATCCACCCCGTCCGCTGTTCGGCCAGCGACGCCAGCACGTCCTTGCTCCGCACCTCCAGCGTGCCCGCATCGCGCTCCACGCCATGTCCCGAGCGCACCGCCTTGGCCGGCAGCAGGACATGCGCCGCGCGTGCCTGGGTCGCGACGCGCAGCAGCGTCGACTGAAAATCATATTCGCGCGGCAGCCGGGCGGCATCGTCCAGCCGGTCGACCGACAGCGTCGCGACCCCGGCCCAGCAATGCTCGGCATCGACCCGCTCGACCGAGGTCGCATCGCCGGTCGGCGTGACCAGCAGCGTGTCGACCGGCTCCAGCGCCATCCCCTCGACCACCGCGTCGGTCGTGACCAGCCCGTCGGCCAGCGCGACGATGGTGGCGAGCGGGTGGACCTTCGCCTTCGCTTCCTCGGCCGACCGCACGATATCGACCGTCGCCCCGCGCCGCCCGATCCGGTTGACCGCCGCCGCCAGCGCGGGCGTCACCCGCCCGACCGCGACCAGCAACTGCCCGGCACCGGCCGCGACCAGCAGCCGCGCCTGATATTCGATCAGGGTCATGCCGCCAAAGGGCAATGTCGCCGCCAGCACGCCGGGCTGGTGTTCGGCTTCTTCGGTCGCGAAAATCAGGCCGGTCAGCATGAAGGGCCGTTAAGCGCTGACGAGCCGCAGCGCCAGCCCCGCGCGCGGTGCCGGATACAGCACGCCGCCGGTCAGCGGCGCCGCCACGCCGGTCGTCCCCGGAAAGGTGATCGGCAGCCCTTTGAGCGACCGCACCGCCAGATAGGCGAACCCCTCCGCCTCCAGCGCATCGCCGTCCCAGCCCAGCACGTCGCTCGGCTCGGCCGTCACGCCGCACCGCTCGCCGATCATGCGCAGCATCACCGGATTATGCCGCCCGCCGCCGCCGACCAACAGCCGCTTCGGCCGCGCCGGCAACTGGTCGAGCGCCTCGGCAACACAGGCGGCGGTAAAGGCGGTCAGCGTCGCCGCCCCGTCCGCCGCCGACAGCCCGCGCGCCGGCTGGATGGTGAAGTCGTGCCGGTCCAAGGACTTGGGGTGCGGCAGTTCGAAGAACGGATGGTCGAGCATCGCGGTCAGCACCGCCTCGTCCACCTTGCCACCCGCCGCCAGCGCCCCGCCTTCGTCGTAGCGCGCGCCGCTCTCCGCCTCGACCCAGCTGTCGACCAGTCCGTTGGCCGGCCCGGTATCGAACGCGATCAGCTCGTCGCCCTCGCCGACATAGGTGACGTTGCCGACCCCGCCAAGGTTCAGCACCGCCACCGGCTTGTCCATGCCCGCCGCCCGCGCCGCGTGATAGATGGGCAGCAACGGCGCGCCCTGCCCGCCGGCCTTCACGTCCGCCACGCGCAGATCGGCGACGACGTCGATCCCGGTCGCGGCCGCCAGCGCCGCACCATCGCCCAGCTGCCACGTCCAGCCCTTGTCCGGGCGATGCGCCACCGTCTGTCCGTGATAGCCGATCACGTCGACGCTCCGCGCCTCGACGCCGGCCTTCTCCAGCAGCGCGGTGACGGCGGCGGCGTGGGTGCGGGTCAGCAGTTCCTCCGCCCGCTCGATCAGCGGATGCTCGCCCGGATCGTCGAACAGCAGCGCCAGTTCGGTCGCGGACGCCAGGGTCGCACGATCCTCGTCGCTATAGGGCGTGCCGACGAACGCGACCGGCCGCACCTCCCCCTCGCCATCGGTCTCGATCAGTGCCGCGTCGATCCCGTCGAGCGAGGTTCCAGACATCAGGCCGATCGCAAGCAAGGGGGCATCTCCGCGCAAATGGACATTCTCAATATCGCCTGAACCGTGCCGAAGTCGAGATACGTGGACTTGGGTGCGCCCGCGACGCTAAGGGAACGCGCATGACCTATTCGTCCGACCTGCTCAACACCCTGTCCGAACGGGGCTATATCCATCAGCTGACCGACGCCGCCGGCCTCGACGCGCTGGCGAGCGAGCAGGTCGTGCCCGGCTATATCGGCTTCGATCCGACCGCCCCGTCGCTGCACGTCGGCAGCCTGGTGCAGATCATGCTGCTGCGCCGGATGCAGCAGACCGGCCACAAGCCGATCGTGCTGATGGGCGGCGGCACCGGCAAGATCGGCGATCCGAGCTTCAAGGACGAAGCGCGCAAGCTGCTGGCCGAGGACGGCATCGCCAGCAACGTCGCGTCGATCAAGCGCATCTTCGAACGCTTCCTGACCTTCGGCGACGGACCTTCGGACGCGGTGATGGTCGACAATGCCGACTGGCTCGACAAGCTGGAATACATCCCGTTCCTGCGCGAGGTCGGGCAGCATTTCAGCGTCAACCGGATGCTGTCGTTCGATTCGGTAAAGCTGCGCCTCGACCGCGAACAGTCGCTGTCCTTCCTCGAATTCAACTACATGATCCTGCAGGCCTACGACTTCCGCGAATTGTCCAGCCGCCATGGATGCCGCATGCAGATGGGCGGCAGCGACCAGTGGGGCAATATCGTCAACGGCATCGAACTGTCGCGCCGCATGGACGGGACCGACGTCTATGGCGTCACCACCCCGCTCATCACCACGGCGGACGGTGGCAAGATGGGCAAGACAATGTCGGGCGCGGTGTGGCTGCACGAGGATCAGCTGCCCCATTTCGATTACTGGCAATTCTGGCGCAACACCGACGACCGCGACGTCGGCCGTTTCCTCCGCCTGTTCACAGACCTGCCACTCGATGAAATCGCCCGGCTCGAAGCGTTGCAGGGCGCCGAGATCAACGAGGCCAAGAAGATCCTCGCCAACGAAGCCACCGCCATGTGCCGCGGCGCCGACGCCGCCGCCGGTGCGGCCGAGACGGCACGCCGGACCTTCGAGGAGGGATCGGCAGGCGACACGCTGCCGACCTTCGCGGTGGCGGGCGGGATCACCGTGGTCGACGCGCTGGTCGCGCTGCGCCTCGCCGCGTCGAAGGGTGAAGCGCGCCGCCTGATCAAGGGCGGTGGCGCACGGGTCGATGGCGAAAAGGTCGTCGACGAAGCGCAGCTGATCGCGGTGGAAGCGCCGGTGCGGGTATCGGCGGGCAAGAAGCATCACGGGCTGCTGACGCCGGCGGGGTAAGGCAGCTTAGCCCCGCCCACCCCGTTCGGTTCGAGCAGCTTCGAGCCTGTCGAGAAGCGCCCGTCGAGAACCCGGTCATTTGGGCAACCCCTTCTCGACTACGGTTCCCGACAAGCTCGAACCTACGCTCGAAGCGAACGGGTGGAGATAAGGATTGAGGCGAGCGCACCCTACCCCCGCCGAACCAACACCGCCCCAACCAACACCAACGCCACCCCAATTAGCCGCACCCCACTGATCGGCGCCTTGGGCAACCCGATCAACCCGAACCGATCGATCACCAGCGCCGCGACCAGCTGCGTCGCGATCATGATCGTCAGCATCGACGCCAGCCCCAGCCGCGGCGCGGCAAAGGCCGCCGCCGACACGAAGAACGCCCCATACGCCCCGCCCAGAAACATCCACGACCGCGCCTCGCGCAGGTTCGCCAGCGGCGTCCGATCGGCGATCAACCACACCCCGATCAGGATCAGCGTCCCCACCGCAAACGACACCAGCGCCGCGAGCAACACCGACCCGATACTCCGCCCCAGCGCGGCATTGGTCGGCGGCTGCACGGCAAGGCCGATACCACCCAGCAGGGCGACGAGGAGCGGAGCAAGGGCGTTCATGGCGCGGGAGCTATCCGCTTGATCCCGCACGAGCAACTATCGTCATTCCGGCGAAAGCCGGAATCCACGGATGCGGAGACGTAGCGGCTCCATCGAGAACGCCCGACACAATGGATTCCGGCCTCCGCCGGAATGACGGTGGCTTAGTGGCAAGCCACGCTGTCCTTCCGGTACCCTCGCGAAGGCGGGGGTCCAGGGTAACAAGGCGCAACGACCGCGGCTCTGGATCCCCGCCTGCGCGGGGATACGGCCTATGGCCGATCACCCCGACCGCAACCGCCCAACCCCCGCATCCCGCTCGAACAGATACAGCGCCACCCGCGCCGCCTGCCCCCTCGGCCCTTCCAACCCGCCATCCCGATCCACCAGCAACCGCGCATCGGCATTCGCCACCGGCAGCAACTCGCCCAGCATCTCCGGCGTCGCCAGCCGGAACACCGCCTCCCCCGATTGCCGCGTGCCGAGCAACTCGCCACCCCCGCGCAGCCGCAGATCCTCCTCGGCAATCCGGAACCCGTCGTTGCTCTCGCGCATCAGCGCCAGCCGCGCCCGCGACGTTTCCGACAGGCTGTTCCCCCGCAGCAACAGGCACACCGACTTGCCCCCGCCCCGGCCCACCCGCCCGCGCAACTGGTGCAACTGGGCAAGCCCGAAGCGGTCCGCCGCCTCGATCACGATCAGCGTCGCATTGGGCACGTCGACCCCGACCTCGATCACCGTCGTGGCCACCAGCACGCCCGCGCGCGCCGCGGCGAACTCGGCCATCACCGCGTCCTTCTCCAGCGGCTTCATCCGCCCATGGACCAGCGCGACCTTGTCGCCGAAGCGTTGCCGCAGCGCCTCCGCCCGCGCCTCGGCAGCCGCCAGGTCGGACTTCTCGCTCTCCTCGACCAGCGGGCATACCCAGTACGCCTGCTTGCCCGCCGACAAATGCCGCGCCAGCCCATCGACCACCGCGTCCAGCTTGTCCTCGGACATCACGACCGTCTCGATCGGCTCGCGCCCCGGCGGCATCTCGTCCAGCCGGCTGACGTCCATCTCGCCATATTGGGCGAGCGTCAGCGTCCGCGGGATCGGCGTCGCGGTCATCACCAGCAGATGCGGTGGCCGCGCCGCCTTCGCCTGCAACATCATCCGCTGCGCGACGCCGAAGCGATGCTGTTCGTCGACTACCACCAGCCCCAGGTCGCGATAGGCTACCGCCTCCTGAAAGATCGCGTGCGTGCCGACCAGAATGTCGATCGACCCGTCGGCCAACCCCATCAACACGCCCTCGCGCACGCGCCCCTTGTCGCGTCCGGTCAGCGCGGCGACGGTGACGCCGGTCCCCGCCAACTGCCGCTGCAACGTCGCATAATGCTGCCGCGCCAGGATTTCGGTCGGCGCCAGCAACGCCCCCTGCGCCCCGCCCTCGACCGCGATCAGCAGCGCCATCAACGCGACCAGCGTCTTGCCCGACCCGACATCGCCTTGCAGCAGCCGCAGCATCGGCTGGGTCTGCGCCATGTCGCCCTCGATCTCGCCGATCGTCCGCGACTGCGCGCCGGTCGGCTTGTATGGCAGGTCGAGTTTCGCGCGCAGCCGCCCGTCCCCGGTCAGCGCCCGCCCCTTACGCGCCCGCGCCTCGCCCCGCACCAACAGCAGCGCCAACTGATTGGCGAACACCTCGTCATAGGCCAGCCGCTCCCGCGCCTTCGCATCCGCCGGATCGGCATGGATGCGCGCCAACGCTTCCTTCCACGCCGGCCACTGATGTTTGCTGAGCAAACTAGGCTCGATCCATTCGGGCAGGTCGGGCGCGCGCTCGATCGCCTGCGCCGCCAATTGCCCGACCCGGCGCGATGTCAGCCCTTCGGACAGCGGATAGATCGCTTCCCGCTCGGGCAGGCTGTCCGCCTCCGCCTCAGGCAGCACATGGTCGGGATGGACTATCTGCAACTCCTGCCCGTACGTCTCCAGCTTGCCGGACACCAGCCGCGTCTCGCCCAGCGGGAACAGCTTCTTCACCCAGCCCGACGATCCGCCGAAATAGGTCAGGTTGACGATATTGCCGTGTTTGTCGGCGGCACGCACCCGCGTCGGCCCGCGCCCCGCGCTCACCCGGTAATCGACGGCGGTCAGCGGGATCGCGATCACCCGCCCCGCATCCTGTTCCATCAGCTCGTTCCGCTTCAACCGGTCGACCCAGCCGGTCGGCAGGTGGAACGCCACATCGGCCACCCGCGACAACTTCAACCGCTCCAGCGGCTTGGCCAGCGCCGGGCCGACCCCTTTCAGCGAGGTGACTTCGGCAAACAGCGGGTTGAGGAGTTCGGGACGCATGACTACTTGGTCCTATATCCCAACCGACGGTCGCTGCCAGCGTCCGGCGGCGCAATTGCATTGGAACGTCATGGACCGCGAAACCCGGCTGAAGCGCCTGAAATTCCGTAGCTGGCATCGCGGCACCCGCGAAGCCGACCTGATGATCGGCGGCTATTTCGACGCGCATTCGGCGACGTGGAGCGATACCGACATGGACTGGTTCGAAACGTTCCTCGAGGAACAGGATGTCGACATCATGGCGTGGGCGATGGGCGTCCAGCCGGCTCCGGCGCAGTTCGACCATCCGGTGCTGCATGCCATGCGGAAGATGGATTTCGTGCCGGTCAGCCGCTGAACTGAACAATCTCCCTCTCCCCTTCAGGGGAGAGGGTCGGGGAGAGGGGCAGTAACGAAGCGCCCGCATTCCCCTCTCCCAACCCTCTCCCCTGAAGGGGAGAGGGCCAAAGGTAACAAATGCCCGACCTCTCCAAAATCCTGTCCGCCCCCCGCTCGCTGACCCTCGCGGGCGTGCCCACAGGCTTCCTCCCGGTCCTCCTCGCCGACCTCGCCCGCGGCGCAAAGGGGGACCTCGTCTACATCGCCCCCGACGAAGCGGCGATGCGCGCCATTGCGACCACCGCACCCTTCTTCGCCCCCGACCTGTCGGTGCTCCAGTTCCCGGCCTGGGACTGCCTCCCCTACGACCGCGCCAGCCCGACGCTGCGCTCGATGGCCGAGCGCCTCTCCGCGCTCCACTCGCTCCAGTCGAAGGCCAAAGGCCCGCGCCTGATCGTCACCACCGTCAACGCCGCGACCCAGCGGACGCTGACCCCGTTCCGCATCCGCCAGCTCGTCGCCCGCCTCGCGCCGGGCGAGCGCATCTCGCTCCCCCGCCTCTCCGCGCTGCTGCAGGCGAACGGCTATAACCGCGTCGATACCGTCCACGACGCCGGTGAGTTCGCCGTCCGCGGCGGCCTCGTCGATCTGTGGCCGTCCGGCTCCGACTCCGGCCTGCGCCTCGATTTCTTCGGCGACGAGATCGAAACCGTCCGCACCTTCTCGCCCGAAGACCAGCGCACCACCGGCCGCGTCGACGGCTTCACCCTGCTCCCCGCCTCCGAAGCCCTGCTCGATGAGGATTCAATCAAGCGCTTCCGCACCCGCTACCGCGAAAAGTTCGGCGCGACCGCGACCGGCGATCCGATCTATCAGGCGATCAGCGACGGCCGCCGCCTGTCGGGCATGGAGCACTGGCTGCCCTTTTTCGAAGAACGCCTCGAAACCTTCTTCGACCACCTCTCGCCCGAAGCGGTCATCGTCCGCGACGCCGGCGTTCCCGCCGCCGCCGAACAGCGCTTCGAATCGATCGCCGACTATCACACCAACCGTGTCCGCGCGCAGACCAACGACCCGGGCAGCTACCGCCCGCTTCTCCCCGCCGCACTCTACCTGTCGGCCGACGAATGGGCCGACCGCCTGTCGGACACCGCCGCGCATCAGGTCACGCCCTTCCACGCCCCCGACAGCGCCACCTCGGTCGATTTCGAAGTCGACGGCCCCCGCGACTTCACGCCGGAACGCACGCAACAGGCGAATATCTACGAAGCCGTCGTCGACCACATCGCGTCCTTGCGCAAACAGGGCCGCAAGCCGATCCTCGCCAGCTATTCGGAGGGTGCACGCGAACGGCTGATGGGCCTGCTCGCCGATCACGACCTGACCGGCGTCTCGACCGTCGAGACATGGCAACGGGCGCTGGGCGGTGCCAAGTCGACCGTCTCCTTCGTCGTCCTCCCCCTCGACCACGGCTTCACCAGCGCCGACGTGGCGGTCCTCACCGAACAGGACATGCTCGGCGATCGTCTCGTCCGCCGTGCCAAGCGGCGCAAGAACACCGACGCCTTTCTGCAGGAACTCGCCACCCTCTCCCCCGGCGACCTCGTCGTTCATGCCGATCACGGTATCGGCCGCTATGTCGGGCTGACCCAGGTCCCGGTGGCGAAGGCCCCCCACGACTGCGTCCAGCTCGAATATGCCGGCGGCGACAAGCTGTACGTGCCGGTCGAAAATCTCGAAGTCCTCAGCCGCTACGGCGCGGGCGAGGAAGGCGCCTCGCTCGACCGTTTGGGCGGCGAGGCATGGCAACGGCGCAAGGCGCGGATGAAGGACCGCATCCGCGAAATCGCGGGCGACCTGATCGCCACTGCCGCGAAACGCGCGATGCGCCCGGCCGAGGTCGCCGAACCCGATAGCGGCGGCTACCCCGCCTTTGTCGACCGTTTCCCGTATCAGGAAACCGACGATCAGGAACGCGCCATCGCCGACGTGCTCGAAGACTTGGGCGCAGGCCGCCCGATGGACCGCCTCGTCGTTGGCGACGTGGGCTTCGGCAAGACCGAGGTCGCGCTCCGCGCCGCGTTCGTCGCCGCCATGGCTGGGATGCAGGTCGCGATCGTCTGCCCGACGACCCTTCTCGCCCGCCAGCATTACAACAATTTCAAGGCCCGCTTCGAAGGATTCCCGATCGAAGTCGGCCGCCTCAGCCGCCTCGTCACCGCGACCGAGGCGAAGAAGGTCCGCGACGACCTTGCCGACGGCACGATCGACGTCGTCGTCGGCACCCATGCCGTGCTGTCGAAACAGGTCGATTTCAAACGCTTGGGGCTGGTCATCGTCGACGAGGAACAGCGCTTCGGCGTGACGCACAAGGAACGGCTGAAGGCGATGAAGACCGACGTCCACGTCCTGACGCTGACCGCCACCCCGATTCCGCGCACGCTGCAAATGGCGATGTCGGGCCTGCGCGAACTCTCGGTGATCCAGACCCCGCCGGTCGACCGTCTCGCGGTGCGCACCTACATCATGCCATGGGACCCGGTGGTCCTGCGCGAGGCGCTACTGCGCGAACATTATCGCGGCGGACAGGCATACTTCGTCACCCCGCGCATCGCCGACCTGCCCGATATCGAGAAGTTCCTGACCGAGGAGGTTCCCGAAATCCGCTACGTCGTCGCCCATGGCCAGATGGCGCCGACCGAGGTCGAGGAACGCATGTCGGCCTTTTACGACAAACGCTACGACCTGCTCGTCTCGACCACCATCGTCGAAAGCGGCCTCGACATCCCTTCCGCCAACACCCTGATTATCAACCGCGCCGACAAGTTCGGCCTGGCACAACTCTACCAGCTGCGCGGCCGCGTCGGCCGGTCGAAGACGCGCGCCTATGCCTATATGACCACGCCCCCCGAACGGCTGGTCAGCGAAGCGGCGGAAAAGCGCCTCAAGGTCCTCTCCGACCTCGAATCGCTGGGCGCCGGTTTCCAGCTTGCCAGCCACGACCTCGACCAGCGTGGCGCGGGCAATATGCTGGGCGACGAACAATCGGGCCATATCAAGGAAGTCGGCTTCGAACTCTACCAGTCGATGCTCGAGGAAGCGATCCTCGACGCCAAGGCCGGGGGTTTGCGCGACGACAAGCCCAAGGACTTCTCGCCCACGATCACCGTCGACGCGCCGATCCTGATCCCGGAGGAGTACGTTCCCGACCTCGACCTGCGCATGGGTCTCTATCGTCGTCTGAACGACGTCGAGGATCGCGCCGGCATCGACGCCTTCGCCACCGAACTGATCGATCGCTTCGGCAAGCTGCCGATCGCCACCGCCAACCTGCTGCAACTGATCGAGGCCAAGCTGAACGCAAAGAAGGCCTGCATCGCCAAGATCGACGTCGGCGCCAAGGGCGCGATCGTCAGCTTCCACGAGGTCCCCAGCGTCGAAGGGCTGCTCGCCTATGTCGACAAGCTCAACGGCACTGCCAAGCTGCGTCCCGACATGAAACTGGTGATCAGCCGCAGCTTCGGCGACCCGCAGGCCCGCCTGAACGCCGCGCTGCAGATCTCGCGCGGGCTGGCGAAGGCGGCGGGGTAATGGGACTTCCCACGAAGTAGATGGATTGCGACGATCGGGTTTACCCGATCGTAAGCTGGACCGAAGTCAAATGGGCCTGCATCCTACCGGACAGGAGTCATCATGCGCCAGAACGGCTTCCTGCTTCCCCTTTTGATCGTTGCCGCGGCCGGCGTTAACGCCGGGCGACCGGTCGCACCCACGACGAACTGCTCGCCTTATCGCGCACCGGCTACCGAGGACGAACGGCCGGATGCGGGACCCTACAGGTTGCTATCCGCCCGCTGTTTCGATCCGGGGAAAGTGTATGACAGCGCCCCGCCCTCCGTATCGCCGGACGGCACCCATGCAGCATGGGCAGATCATGCTGGTGTCACCATTGTTGATCTTCGCTCCGGCCAAAATCGCTTTATCCCTGCGTCGACCCAAAGCCTCAATTTCCGGGTAACGACCGTTGCCGCGCCCATTGCGTGGACGCCGGATTCGACGTCGCTCTGGGCTACGACCCGTGAAAAGGCTGCGAGCGGATTTCCCACCTCGGGTGGAAAGGTCATACGCCTGTCACTTGACGGATCGCGCCTTCCGGTCCCCGATTTTTTCTCTCCATCCGGTCCGCTCGACGCCGTGCAGTGGGTCCCCGGCACGTCAATCGCTATCGTTCAGTTCGGGACGCACGGCGGTACCTATCAACCGACCCATCCGGACCCCGCGCCTGAATTGGCAATGGTCGACACGGCGACGGGCAGTATCCTTGATCGACTGTCATTGGCGTCCCTCCATTCGCTCAAGGGACGACCGGCGGGAAGCGATCCGCGATTTTCGCTCGCGGCGGTGACGGCAGTGATCGCATCGGGCCGGGTTCACGCGGTTGTCACGATTCGAACAAGAGCCGGCGCAACGCGGGTCCACTGGACACAAGGTCTGCCCGCAGTGGAACTGCCCGTTCGAAACCGCACGGATGAGCGGGTTTCCCTTCTTCCCTCCGGCAAGCAACTTCTCCGCTTGATCGAACTCCAGCCGGACGGAGTCCAGATATTCGACGGGCCAATGGATCCCCATGCCCCGAGGCCCGAACCGCCGAAACCGAGAGCCGGTATCGTGGTCGAGTCGATATCCCTTTCGACCGGTAAGTCCGCCTGGTCGATCACCCAAAGTGTGACGAATTTCTGGAAAGCCGACATTCTCGAAATCAGCCCGAATGGGCGTTACGCCCTGATCTCATGGCCGAATAGGCGCAGCCTTGTCGTGCAGGCAGCTTTGATCGATCTCAGAAATGGCGCGACGGTGCAGATGTTCCCGATGAGTGCTTCAGGCGGTCAGGCTGGCTTTACCGACAACGGCGACGTGATATGGATCAGGGTAGCGGGTAAGTTTCGGTTCTACCGGCGGTCTTAGCGGTCCCGCCCGGGATCGGGCCAGCGCACGACATCGCTTTCCTACAACATCCGCCACTGCCATTCTGCGCCCGGGTCGTTGTCACCCACGCTCTTTGACCTTCCCACTCAACGGTGATGCGCGCAGCGCGCAAAATCCGCACGAGTGTGAACTTAGTGAACTTTGGACGCCGCCGGCGGAAAAAAACCCTAATAATTCAACTGCAACTGCGTCCGGAACACATCGCCCTCGGCGCGTCCCATCCGCCGCTCGTCCGCCTCGGCGCGGTCCATTCGGGCATAAGCGATGGTCCATTCCAGCGCGGGCACCGGCTGGAACTCGATGCCCAGCTCGATCTCGTCGGTCTCCAGCCGCGGCGCGTTGACCGCCGCCTTCCATCCGCCGCGATAGGTCTGCCACCGGGCATAGGGCATGAACGGCCCGACCGGCGACGCCTTCACCCGCGCCATCGCCTGCACATAGCCGCCATGCAGCGGCTTGGTCGTGATCGCGCGCAGCGTCCGGTCATATTCCGGCCCCCGCCCCCAATTCCATTCCGCCTGGAACCCCAGCGGCGCCGGATACAGGATCGCGTGCAGCCCGATGCGCTCGTCGGTGAAGGGTTCGGCACCGACCCCGCCGGTCCGCACCTCGGGCTGGACGCGGTTGGTATAGGCGCTGCCCCCGACCTCCAACACGCGCCCGCCGCCGATCTCGAACGGCCATGTCGCCAGCGCCACCGCCATCACCGCGTCGTTCGCTTCCTCGCGGTTGATCCCCTGCCCGTTATAGACGCCGACGCCGAACGCGCCGTAATTGCCGAACAGCTTCTGCCCGTCTTCGGTCAGTCGTTCCCAGATGTCGTCGACATGGGTCGGGGTGTAATAGGCGACGACCCCGATATCGCGCTCGCTGGGCACCCCGCTATTGATCGCGTCGCTGCGGTCGAGCGGGATACGGTTCGACGACGACTGCATATTCTCCCACCCGAACGGCACCTTCGACTGGCCGAAGCGCAGCCGGAACCGTTTGTCGGGATCGAGGAACGCATCGAAATAGGCGTCGCGCAGTTGCAGGAACCCCTCGCGCCGCTCGCCGACCGACTGGCTGGTCACCGCCGTAGCGAAATCGGGCTGGAGGTAGAAGGACACCCGCTCACCCAGATCACCCTGCAGGATCAGCCGGATCCGTCGAAAGGTGAAGCCGGTGTCGTCGCCGATCCCGCTGTCATGCACCGACCGCAGCCGGGCGATGCCAGCGGGCGCGGTACGATCGCCCGAGATGATCTCGTTCAGCCGCAACTGGGTATAGCCGCGCAGCCTGATACGATCATACCACTTCTCGCGCTTGGCCGGCGGCGATGCGGCGGCGAGCTGGGTCGATGGCGGGGCGGGCTTCGGCGCGACGGCGACTTGCGGCACGGGCGCCGCGGGCGCACTCGGCGTGGTCGCGGCAGCATTTGCGGCCTGCGCCGCCTTCATCTCGGCAATGACCGCTTTCAGCTCGTCGATCTGCCGCTGCAATTCCTGCACGGTTTGCCCGGCGGCCGGCGGTGCAACCAGAAACGACGTGGCGAGGATCGCCGGAAAGAGCTGCTTCATGGACCCGCGCCATGCCGCTCGGGCACGGCGCGGGTCAAGAACTATGACGGTTC
Organism: Sphingomonas sp. ABOLH; assembly: GCF_003951715.1. NCBI lineage: Bacteria > Pseudomonadati > Pseudomonadota > Alphaproteobacteria > Sphingomonadales > Sphingomonadaceae > Sphingomonas > Sphingomonas sp. ABOLH. The sequence continues at coordinate 20,940 of NZ_QQWV01000029.1, forward strand.
GGTGACGTCCGTCAGATGTGCAGCGCGCGACCGTACGCCGCCAGCACCGACTCATGCATCGATTCGGAGATGGTCGGGTGCGCGAACACCGTTTCGGTCAGCTCCTGCTCGGTCGTCTCCAGCTGGCGGGCGACGACATAGCCCTGGATCATCTCGGTCACTTCCGCGCCGACCATGTGCGCGCCCAGCAGCTCACCGGTCTTGGCGTCGAACACCGTCTTTACGAAGCCTTCGGCCTCGCCCAGCGCGATCGCCTTGCCGTTGCCGATGAACGGGAACTTGCCGACCTTGACGCTGTAGCCCGCTTCCTTGGCCTTCGCCTCGGTGAAGCCGACGCTGGCGACCTGCGGACGCGCATAGGTGCAGCCCGGAATGTTGTTCTTGTCCATCGCGTGCGGATGGACGTCCTTGTTGCCCAGCGCCTTGGCGATGGCCTCGGCGGCGATCACGCCCTCATGGCTCGCCTTGTGCGCCAGCCACGGCGCGCCGGTCACGTCGCCGATTGCCCAGATGCCCTCGACATTGGTCTTGCCATAGCCGTCGGTCTTGATGTGGCCGCGCTCGGCTTCAATCTTCAGCGCTTCCATGCCGATATTCTCGGTATTGGGCACGATGCCGATCGCGACGATCGCATGGCTGAACTCGACCTGTTCGACCTTGCCGTCCGGCCCCTTGATCGCGGCCTTGACGCCCGCCGGAGTCGCTTCTAGCTTTTCCAGACCCGACTTGGTCTTGATCGTCATGCCCTGCTTGGTCAGCGCCTTGTGCATGAACTCGCTGACTTCGGCATCCTCGACCGGCATGATCCGGTCGAGCATCTCGACGATCGTCACGTCGGCGCCCATGTCGTTGTAGAAGCTGGCGAACTCGACGCCGATCGCGCCCGATCCGATGACCAGCAGCTTGGTCGGCATTTCCGGCGGCACCATCGCGTGGCGGTACGTCCAGATCTTGGCGCCATCGGCCTTGGCGAACGGCAGGTCGCGGGCGCGGGCGCCCGTCGCGATGATGATGTGCCTGGCTTCCAGCTCGGTCGTCTTGTCGCCCTGCTTGACGCTCAGCTTGCCCTTGGCCGTGATCGTGCCGACGCCCTCGTGCACTGCGACCTTGTTCTTCTTCATCAGCCCCTTGACGCCCGCGTTCAGCTGGCCCGCCACCTTGCGGCTGCGATCGACGACCTTCGCAAGGTCGAACGACGGCTTCTCCGCCGACAGGCCGTACTGTGCGGCATGCATCATGTAGTGATAGATTTCGGCCGAACGCAGCAGCGCCTTGGTCGGGATGCAGCCCCAGTTGAGGCAGATGCCGCCCAGCCGCTCGCGCTCGACGATCGCGACCTTTAGGCCCAGCTGGCTCGCCCGGATCGCCGCGACATAGCCGCCGGGGCCGGAACCGAGCACGATGAGGTCGTAAGATTCAGCCATCACTTTACCTTTTCGCTCGATGCTGCCCGGTCGAGCAGCCGTAATGATGTTGGGACGATCCCGGGATTACGCCTCGATCGCCCGCGGCTTGCGATCCTCGTCGATCGCCACGAACACGAACTGCGCCTCGGTCACCCGGCACGTCGCCTCGCCGAAGCGGTCGCGGCGCCACGTTTCGACCTTGATCGTCATCGACGTCCGCCCGACCTTTATCAGGTCGGCATAGACCGACAATTCGTCGCCGACCGCTACGGGCGCATGGAACTGCATCGCGTCGACGGCGATCGTCACCGCGCGCCCCTTGGCATGGCGCGCGGCGAGCAGGCCGGCGGCCATGTCCATCTGCGACATGATCCACCCGCCGAAAATGTCGCCATAGGGATTGGTGTCCGCCGGCATCGCCGTCACGCGCAGCGCGGGCTGATCGGTCGGGGGAACCGTGGAATTCTCAACGATCATCCGACAAACCCTTTGCGCGTTCCTCGGCCATAGCGCGCCGCACCTGCCGGATGCCCAGCACGATGACGATCGCCATCGCCACCCATGTCACCGTCCAGATGTCGCGCCGGCCCAGCGGATACGACCATGCCGATAGCGAACCGATCGCCCATGCCGCCGCCACCCCGGCGACGACATGCACGATTTCGGTCAGCAGCCGGGCTCGCATTTACGCGATCAGGCCGAGCGGCGACTCCACCAGCGCCTTGAACAGCTTGAGCATCTCGGCACCGTCCGCCCCGTCGATCGCGCGGTGGTCGAAGCTGCCGGTCGCGGTCATCACGGTCGCGACACCCAGCGCGTCGTCGACGATGTACGGGCGCTTCTCACCGGCACCGACCGCCAGGATCATGCCCTGCGGCGGATTGATAACCGCTTCGAACTGCTTGATGCCGAACATGCCCATATTGCTGAGCGACGCGGTGCCGCCCTGATATTCCTCGGGCTTCAGCTTGTTCTCCTTGGCGCGGCCGGCCAGGTCCTTCATCTCGGTGCTGATCTTCGCCACGCCCTTGTTGGCGGCATCGCGGATGATCGGGGTGATGAGGCCGGTCGGCGTCGACACCGCCACCGACACGTCGGCGCGGGCATACTGCACCATTTCGTTGCCGAGGAAGGTGACGTTGCACTTCGGGCTGTTTTCCAGCGCGACGCCCAGCGCCTTGATGAGCAGGTCGTTGACCGACAGCTTCACGCCACGCGCGTCGAGCGACTTGTTCAGGTCGCCGCGCAGCTTGAGCAGCGCATCCAGACGGACATCGACCGTCAGATAGATGTGCGGCACCTGCTGCTTCGATTCGGTCAGGCGACGCGCGATCGTCTTGCGGATGTTCGACAGCTTCTCGACCGTGTGCGGGATCGAATCGTCGAACCACACCGCCGCCGGCTTGGGCACTTCCGCTGCCGGAGCAGGGGCAGCCGCCGCGCTTGGTGCCGGAGCGGCCGCTTCGGCCTTCGGCGCGCTTGCGGCACTTGGCTTCGCGTTCTCGACATCGGCCTTGACGATCCGGCCGTTCGGGCCGCTGCCGGCGATACCCGACAGTTCCAGCCCCTTGTCGGCGGCGATGCGACGCGCCAGCGGGCTGGCCTTCACGCGGCCGCCATCGCCTTGGGCAGCGCCGGCACCGGCCGGGCGGCCGTGATCCGACGTACCGGCCGGGGCCGGCGCGGCTTCGCTGCCGGTCTTGTTCGGGTCGGTCGCATCGGGCTTGCCCTTGAACTGGTCGTCGGCAGGCTCGGGCGTTTCCGCCTTCTTCGGCGCGGCATCGATCGCCGACGCATCCTCGCCCTCTTCCAGCAGGATAGCGATGACCGCACCGACCTTCACATTGTCGGTCCCTTCGGCGACCAGCACCTTGCCGATCGTGCCTTCATCGACGGCTTCGAATTCCATCGTCGCCTTGTCGGTTTCGATTTCCGCCATGATGTCGCCGGACTTGACGGTATCACCGTCCTTCACCAGCCATTTGGCCAGCGTCCCCTCTTCCATCGTGGGGGACAGGGCGGGCATCTTGATCTCGATCGGCATGGGGCAGAATGGTCCTCTCAGGCTCGTCGCGCCTCTTCGCCGCCGGAGCCGTCCCGGTCAAGCCCCGGCACGACCTTGCGTCGCCGCCACGAACCGGCGCATGAACCGTAGCGTCAGGGGAAGATGCATGCGGACATATCTGGTGGTGGTCGACGAAAGTCCCGAAAGCGCGGTCGCGTTGCGCTTCGCCGCGCGCCGTGCGGTCAAGACCAATGGCGGGGTCGAGGTGCTGGCGCTGGTCGAGCCGCAGGAATTCGCCCCCTGGGGCGGGGTACAGGCGACGATCGAGGAGGAAGCGAAGGAACGCGCCGAAGCGCTGGTCCAGGCGGCGGCGGGCACGCTGATCGCCGAATCCGGCCTGCAACCGCATCTGACGGTGAAGATCGGCGACGGCCCGCGAATCGTGCGCGAGATGATCGCCGCCAATCCGCAGATCGCCGCACTGGTGCTGGGCGCCGCCGCGACCGGATCGCCCGGCCCGCTCGTTACCCATTTCGCCGGCACCGATGCCGGTGCGCTCCCCGTGCCGCTGATGGTCATTCCCGGCAGCCTCGACCGCGCCGGGATCGACCGGCTGAGCTGATTCGCCATCACGGTCAGCCATGGTTCAGGCCGCTGCGATAAAGCGACGTTGGGAAGTACCGGGCGGGGGAGAGCAGCGATTCGCGCTCGATCCCCCGCGGGCTGCTGCTGTTCGCCGGGTGTCCGGCACATCCTCTCTTATAATTCAGCGCAGCGCTGGTGGACGTCCGTTAGCGCGGCTCGGGCACAAAAAAAAGGGCCGGCGAACCGACCCTTGAAAAGTTTTAGGAGAGGATGCCTGAAAGGCACAGTCGTTGTGCACCGCAACCGTTCCGTTAGCAATTGCAAAAAACGAAACCAAACATTTAGTTTCTGCATCAAACCCACCGGGTAACTAGGTTTTAGCCGGATATGGGTATCACGCGAAACCGGTTGAGCAGGGTGTCGGAACGCGGCATCCTCCCGCCCATGCGCTCGATGTTGCTTCTGCCCGCCCTGTTCCTCGCCACCGCTGCCGGTGCGCGCGATACCCCCCGCCCCGACCGGCTACGTGCCGACGTCGCGACCCTGGTCGGGTTCGGCACGCGCCATACCGCGTCCGATCCCGACCATCCGACGCGCGGCATCGGCGCGGCGCGACGCTGGTTCGCCAACGAACTGACCCGAATCGGTGCCGGCTGCGGCAACTGCATCACTGTCGCCAACATCGCGCGCGGCTTCACCGGCCCGCGCGCGCCACAGGGCGTCAATGTCGTCGACGTTCTCGGCTTTCAGCAGGGGCGCGATCCCAAACGCGTCGTCATCGTGATGGGCCATATCGACAGCCGCGTCAGCGACGTGATGGATGCGACCAGCGACGCGCCCGGCGCCAATGACGACGCGTCGGGCGTCGCGCTGGTGCTGGAAACCGCGCGCATCCTGTCGAAGGAAAAGTTCGACGCGACGATCGTCTATGCCGCGCTGTCGGGTGAGGAACAGGGATTGTGGGGCGCCCAGCTGCTCGCCGATACCGCGAAGGAGCGCGGCTGGACGGTGTCCGCCGTGCTCAACAACGATATCGTCGGCAACACGATCGGCCAGGACGGGCGCAAGGTCGCCGACCGCGTCCGCGTCTTTTCCGAAGGCATCCGCGCGTCTGAATCGATCGAGCAGCAGATCGCCCGCCGCGCCGCCGGCGGTGAGGATGACGGCCCGTCGCGCGCGCTGGCCAAGACGATCGATGCGGTCGCGACCACGATCCCCGGCGGCCTCGACGTGTTTCTCGATCGTCGCCCCGATCGGTTCGGGCGCGGGGGCGACCACGAACCGTTCCTGAAGCTCGGCTATCCTGCGATCCGCTTCTCGGTCGGGGTCGAGAATTACGACGCCCAGCATCAGGATCTGCGCCGCGACGGCAAGCGCGTCTATGGCGACACGATCGACCGGATGGATTTCCCCTATCTGGCCAAGGTGACGGCGATCAATGCCGCGACCATCGCCCGTCTCGCGGCCGCTCCGGCTGCCCCCGCCAGCGTGTCGATCGAAGGGGCGCTGGCGACGGATACGACGGTCCGCTGGGCGCCGGTGGCGACTGCAGCCGGCTATCGCATCCGCTGGCGGCGAAACGACGCGCAGGACTGGACCGACCGTCGCGACGTCACCGGCACGGAAGCGGTGCTGAACGGCGTCATCGTCGACGACCATTTCGTCGCCGTCTCGGCCCTGTCGCCATCGGGCGCGGAGAGCATCCCGACCTTCGCCGGCCGCGCCCCGCATTAACCCTCATCCGGCCCCATTCGGTTCGAAGCGTCTGTCGAGAACCTGGCCCTACCGCCGCAACGTCTTCGACCGGACCACCCGCCGGGGAGCACGACGCACCGTCTCGTAGGTGACGACTTCCTCGGTCGTGGTCGTCGTCACCGGCGCGTTCTGGACCGTAACCGTCGTCACGGTGCGCGGCGGATAATAATAACCGTTGGCGATGTAACCGCCCGGCCCCTCGGTGGTGGTTGTCGTGGTATAGCTGCGCGCGACCGGCGGTGCGCCGACATGTCGCTCGACATAGCCACCGCGCGAACGCGGGCCGATCGGCTGCACTTCCTCGCGCATCGGCCCGAACACGACCGGCGGCGGGGCATCGTCATAATAGCCGTCGTCCGGCGCGATCGGCACATCGTCCCCCGGCAGCGGATAGTCGGCGCCATAGCCAGGCTGAACCGGCGGCGGCGGCGGCGGCCCACGCCGATCCTCCGCCCGGTCGATCGCGGTCCCGGCCAGCGCGCCGACCCCGGCGCCCAGCACCGTCCCGCCCAGCCGGTTGCCGCGGCCGGCGATGACATTGCCCGCCACCGCGCCGACCGCGCCGCCGATCACCGCACCGCCCACGCCGTTATCCCGCCGTGCAACCGGCGGCGGCGGCGGCAGATCGCCCTCGCCAACATAGCGGTCATAGGCGCGATCGTCGCGGACATAGCGCCCAGTATCGCGCGCATCCCAATCGATGCCGCTGCGATAATCGAACACCCGCCCGTCGCGATCGGCCAGCACCGCATCGTCATAATAGCGATACCAGCCATAGCCCGGCTGCGGGCGGCTCAGCCCATAGGTCGGCCAGTCCTGAATGAAGAAGCTAGGCGCCACCCAGTAGCGCGGCAGGATCCACCCACGCACCGGTGTGCGATACGCCGCCCAGCCGCCCGGCGCATAATGGCCGCCATACCAGCGCCCGCGCACATTGCCGCCCCAGCGCGGCCCGGGCAGGTTCACCCGCGGCTGTCCCGGATAGAGCGCCGGCCGCCCCGGCCGCGCTTCGGGTGCCTGGCCGAGGCGCGGCTGCGCCTGCGCAACCCCGGTCGAGGCAAGGATCGCCGCAAGGGCGGCAAGGGTCGGCGTTCGCATCGTCCGGTCGGCTCCCTCATGCGCGGACGTACCGCGCGGATATGGTTGCCGAAAGCTTACCACGCGCGGCGGTTCCCGGCCAATCCGGCGCTTGCCGGACCGACCGTCCCGCACCGGGGCAGATCAGCCGATCCGCGGCGCCAGCACGCGCACCAGCGCCTCGCATCCCGCCTGGTCGCCGGCATCGAACCGGCCGGGCAGCGGGCTGTCGAGATCGAGCACCCCGATCAGCCGCCCGCCGTCGACGATCGGCACGACCAGCTCGCTGCGGCTGTCGGCATCGCAGGCGATGTGCCCTGGAAAGGCATGGACATCGGCGACCAGCTGCGTCGTCCGCGTTGCCGCCGCCGTACCGCACACCCCGCGCCCCACCGCGATGCGGATGCACGCCGCCTTGCCCTGAAATGGCCCCAGCACCAGCTCGTCACCGACTAGGCGGTAGAAGCCTGCCCAGTTCAGATCGGGCAGATATTGCATCAGCAACGCCGAGGCATTGGCCATGTTCGCGACGGCGTCGCGCTCGTCCGCCGTCAGCGCATCGAGCGCGGACAGAAGATCGCGGTACAGGTCGCCCTTGGCGCCGGTGGAGATATCGAACTGGTACATGGGGGCTATGTAGCGCCGGCGTGGCCCCACACAATCCTCCCCGGTACGGGGAGGATTCAGTCCATCCGTACCTTACCCCGCCCCGCCTTCACCTGCGACCGCCCCTTCTTCGCGTCCACCCGCCGCACCTGCGATGCCATGGTCGGCTTGGTCGCGCGGCGCTTCTTGGGCACGATCGTCGCCTCGCGGATCAGTTCGAACAGCCGCTCGCGCACCTCGCGCCGGTTCATCTCCTGCGACCGCGACGCATCGGCGCGCAGCGTCAGCACGCCCTCCTTGGTCAGCCGCGACCCCGCCAGCACCGCCAACCGATGCTTGACCGCGTCCGGCAGCCCCGGCGAAGCGACCACGTCGAAGCGCAGCAGCACCGCGCTGTCGGTCGTGTTGACATGCTGCCCGCCCGGCCCCGACGCGCGGGTGAAGCTTTCGACCAGTTCGCCGCTGTCGATCGAAATCGACCGGGTGATCGGGATGCGCGGCACCTACGCCTCGTCGAACCCCGCCGCGACGAAGCTGCGCGGCCATGGCGCGGTCACATCGATCGCCGGCTTGTTGTCGCGCGGGACCATCAGCCCGATGGCGTGCAGCAGCATGCCGTGCCGCCCGCCCCGGCCATAGACCGGATCGCCCGCCACCGGACAGCCCAGCCCTTCGGCCATGTGCACGCGGATCTGGTGCGTCCGGCCGGTTTCGGGGAACAGCGCGACCAACGCGCGGTCACCGACCGTGCGCAGCACCCGCCAGTTCGTCCGCGCCGGCTTGCCCTTCGCATCGCCGACCATGCGCCATCCGGTCTCGGCCGTGCTGACCTTGGCCAGCGCCAGGTCGATCTCGCCCGATTCCCCGGCGGGAATGCCGTCAAGGATCGCCAGATAGCGCTTCGTCACCCGTCCCTGTTCGAACGCCTGCTGGAACCGGGCATGCGCCTTGGGATTGCGTGCAAGCAGCAGGCACCCGCTGGTATCGCGGTCCAGCCGGTGCACCGGCGTCGGTTCGCGTTGAAAGGTGAAGCGCAGCTCGTCGGCCCGCGCGACGATGCTGGGCGAACCGTCGCGCGGGGGATCGACCGGCAGGCCGGCGGGTTTGTCGAGGACGATCGCTTCGCCGTCGATGAACAGGACCAGGTCGTCAAGCATTCCGCTCCCTTGCCATCGTTGTCGACGCCATGCCAGTGCGCATGGGCTGCACCGCCGACCCAGCCGGAGACTTTTGTGCGCCGAACCGCCCTCGCCCGCCTTCTGCCGCCGCTCTGCATCCTCGCCTCCTGCGCGCCGACCACCGCGCCGGCGCCGCCGGTTCCCGTCCCGACGCCCGCCCCCTCGCCGGTCGCGCCTCCCCGGATCGTCACCCTGCCCCCCGCCGGGCCGACCGGTCCCGTCGAACTTTGCGAGCGCGGCACGGTGCAGCGGACCGCCGATGGCCGGTTGTTCAACCATTTCCCCTATCCCGACATGCCGGCAACCGCGCTGATCGACGCGCCGACGACGCTGGGCGGTTCGTGCAAGGTCCATCCCGCGATGGCCGACGATCTCGCCCGCCTGCTCGCCGCCGCCGATGCCGATCCCGCCATCGCCGGCACGCTGCGCGCCGTCTCCTGCCATCGGTCCGAAGCGTTGCAGCGCCAGACCTTTTGCGGCGGCATCGGCGCGAACGGATCGGGCAGCTTTGCCGAGCGTGCCTGGGCCTCGGCACCCCCGGGGCATAGCGAGCATTCGACCGGCTATGTCATCGACTTCGGCACCAGCACCGCCCCCGCCTGCAACGCCGAAGCCTGTTTCGCCGCCACGCCCGCCGGACGCTGGCTGCGCGCCAACGCCGCCCGCTTCGGCTTTGAAATGTCGTTCCCGGCGGGCAACAGGCAGCAGGTGAAGTGGGAACCGTGGCACTGGCGCTGGGTCGGCACGACGGCGAGCGCAGCCGGCGCGCCGCCCGCCCGCTCGATCTTCCTTCAGGCCCGCACCCGCTTCCCCGCCGACCCGAAGGTCGATTAGGGCGGATCCACCCTACAGGGTCAACCGATAGCCATAGCCGATGCCGATCGTCGCCTGGACCCGCCGCCCGCGTTGCTCGATCAGCGGCGACTGTCCTGCCTTAATGCCCAGATAATCGACCCCACCGAAGACGGTGACGGCGCTGTTGCGATCGATCGGCCGGATCGCGCTGCCACCGATCCCGACCGACGCCAGCCCGCCACCGGGCCGATACCGCGCCAGCCCGGTGCGCAGCGACTGTCCCGCGTCGATCCCGAAATAGGTCCGCAGATAATCGCCCGTGGCGAACGTCGCGCGCGGTCCCAGCGACCCGGCGATCCGCCCCGCCCGCCACGTCCGCGCGACCGAAACGTCGGCGACCGCCGCGTCATGCCCGCCAAAGCCCTGCCGCCCCTCACCCCGAACCCGCCATGCGCCCAGCCGCTTCTCGATAAAGCCGCCCGCCTCGCCGGCGACACCGACATCGCCCAGCCCGCGCAGCACGTCGCTGCCCCCGGTCAGCTGGAACGGCGATCCGCGCCCATCCTCGTCGCGCCCGAAGCGAATTTTCACCAGCGGCCCGGCCCGCCATCCGTCACGACGCAGCAGGTTCAACCCCACCCCGTCCGGCACAGACGCGAAGAAGACGTCTCGATAATGGACCCGCAGGTCGGGAAACAGCGACAGCGCCATGTCGCGCGATCCCTGCCATGCCGGGCTCAGCACCGGTGCCGCACCGACCGTGATGCTCCAACCATCGGGCGCCCCGCCCGCTCGCCCGGCAGCCGGCCCGCCGCTCTGCGCCAGCGCCGGAGTCGCGACAACCGCCAACACACCGATCCCGACCGAAAGCCGCATCGTCATTTTCCCCTCGCGCCCGCCGCGCTGCGCGGGGCCGTCACTCCGGCCTCGGTCTGGACCACCGGCTGCATCGTGCCGTCTGCGTTATAATGCAGCCGCTCGACCGTCACCGCCCGCCGCCCGATCGCGCCGTTCAGGTCGCCGATCGCCAGCGTCGCATTGTGCAGGAACAGATACCAGTCGCCCTTATACTCCACGATCCCCGGATGGATGGTGAAGCTGTATTTGCCCGATCCGGTCAGCTCGCCGCGATAGGTCCACGGCCCCTTGATCGACGGCGCGGTGGCATAGGACACACGCTCGTCGCGATGCTTCGACCGGTCGAGCGAGGCATAGGTCAGGTAATAGGTGCCCTTGCGCTCATGCAGCCACGGCCCCTCCTCGAAATGCGGCGGGGTGATCTCGGTGATCGGTCCGTCGATCTCGATCATGTTCGGCTTCAGCTTCGCGATATAGCATTGCCGGTTGCCCCATGCGATCCACGTCGTCCCATCCTTGTCGGTGAACACGGTCGGGTCGATGTCTTCCCAGCTATGCGTTCCCTTCGGCGTCATCTGGTTGGTGATCAGCGCCGCCCCCTTGGCATCGACGAACGGCCCGGTCGGCTTGTCGGCAACGGCGACCGCGATCGCCTTGCCCGGATGCGTGTCGTCATGCTCGACCGCAGCGTAGAACCAATACTTGCCGTTCTTGAAGACCGCCTGGCTCGCCCAGGCATCGGCCTTCGCCCATTTGAAATCGGCCACCTTCATGATCGGTCCGTGATCGGTCCAATGGCGCATGTCGGTGGTCGAATAGACCAGCCATTCGCGCATGTTGAACATCTGGTCCCGCTCGGCCTGGTCATGCCCGACATACAGGTACAGCCGGTCGCCGACGACCAGCGGAGCGGGATCGGCGGTGAACTTGTCGCGGATGATCGGGTTGCTGCCCGGCACCGGCGCTGGCCGCTCCTGTGCCCCCGCCATCGTCGCCGCCGCGATCGTCAACGCACCCCATAACGCCATGCCGCGCATCGCTCTCTCCCATCATCGTTCTTTGCCACGATGATAACCGATAGCGCTAACAATCCAAGCCATGCACCACCGGTCCCGTTACCGGACCGCTTCACGGCACCGGCGGAACCAAGCGACATCCGCAATCTTGGTTAGGTTGGTACGCCATGGACAAACCAGCCGCCGGCCGATCTCGGCAGGAGGAACCCATGTCGAACACGCTAACGACCAAATTGACGAGTTTTTCCGACCTGTCGGCCGAAGAAGCCGCAGCGCTGGATGCAGTCTGCAACGACACTTTCACCGTCAAGGGACGCGACCTGATCCGCGTGGGCGACCGCCCCGAACAGGTGTTCCTCGTGCTTAACGGCTGGGCCTGCCGCTACAAGGACCTGCCCGATGGCAAGCGGCAGATCCTCGCCTATCTGATCCCCGGCGACCTGTGCGACCCGCACATCTTCATCTTCGAACAGATGGACCATTCGATCCGCGCCATCGGCGAAGCCCGCGTCGCGGCCATCCCGAAACAGGTGATCCTCGACCTGACCGAACGCTATCCGGCGCTCGCCCGGGGCCTCTGGTGGTCGGCACTCGTGGACGAAGCGGTCTCGCGCGAATGGCTGGTCAATGTCGCCCAGCGCGATCCCTACACGCGCATGGCGCATCTGTTCTGCGAAATCTGGCTGCGCATGTGCCAGGTGAAGCTCACCACCGGCGGCACGTTCGACCTGCCGCTGACCCAGGAGCAGTTGGGCGACACGCTCGGCATCACGCCGGTGCACGTCAACCGCGTGTTGCAACGCCTGCGCGCCGAAGGGCTGGTGACCACCCGCGACCGGCGGATGACGATCCACGACGTCGACGCGCTGAAGGCCGCCGCCGAATTCGACCCGCGCTACCTGCACCTCGACGCCCGGGCGGCGGCGTGACGGGGCGACCTCCCGGCCGCCCCGCCATCGCTTATCCGAAGACCTTGGTCGCCAGTTCGGCGATCCGCTTGCCCTGATGCCGCGCACCGCCCAGCTCGATCTCGGTCGGCTGACGGCTGCCGTCGCCGCCGGCGATGGTCGACGCGCCGTACGGCGTGCTGCCGTTCACTTCGTCCAGCCCGGTATGGCCTTCATAGGCGTAATCGAGGCCGACGATCGTCATCCCGTGATGCATCAGGTTGGTAATGATCGAGAACAGCGTCGTTTCCTGCCCGCCATGCTGCGTCGCGGTCGAGGTGAAGGCGCCGCCGATCTTGTTGACCAGCCCGCCCTTGGCCCACACGCCGCCGGTCGTGTCCCAGAACGCCGCCATCTGGCTCGACATCCGGCCATAGCGGGTGCCGGTGCCGACGATGATCGCGTCGTAGTTCGTCAGCTCGTTGGGATCGGTCAGCTCGGCATGATGGTCCGCGACGACGAAGCCCGCCGACTTGGCGACCTCCTCCGGCGCGGTTTCCTTGACGCGGCGGACGTCGACGTCCGCACCCGCCGACCGCGCACCCTCGGCGACCGCATCGGCCATCTTGGCGATATGGCCATAGGACGAATAATACAGGACCAGGACCTTCGACATGTTCAGATGCTCCCTTCGGCTTATTCGGAATCGACCAGGACGATTTCGGCGTCCTCGGTCGCGGTGATGGTGACGGTCTGCCCGCCGGAAAGTGCGGCCCCGTCGCGCGCCTGAAAGGCGACGCCGTCGATGGTGATCGCGCCGGTCGCGGCGACGAGATAGGCGTGACGCCCGTCCCCCACGCTATGTTCCACGCTTTCGCCAGCCTTCAACGTCGCGCCCAGCACCCGTGCCTCCGCCCGGATACGCAACGCATCGCCGTCTTCATCGAACCCGCTTGCCAGAGTAACAAACTTGCCCGACCGCTCGCCCTTGGGAAACGGCTTGGCCCCCCATGACGGCGCGCCGCCCTTCTGGCGCGGCTCGATCCAGATCTGGAAGATGCGGGTCGTTTCCGGCTCCAGATTATATTCGGCGTGGCGTACGCCGGTGCCGGCGCTCATCACCTGCACATCGCCTGCGGCCGTGCGGCCCTTGTTCCCCATCGAATCCTGATGGGTGATCGCGCCGGAGCGGACATAGGTGATGATTTCCATGTCCTTGTGCGGGTGCGGCGGGAAGCCGCTGTTCGCGGCGATCTCGTCGTCGTTCCACACCCGGATCGCGCCCCAGCCCATGCGGGCGGGGTCGTAATAATTGGCGAAGCTGAAATGGTGGCGGGCGTTCAGCCATCCGTGGTCGGCATGGCCCAGGCTGGTGAAGTCACGTTTGTCGATCATGGTCGATCTCCTTGCTTGACCCCCAAGATAAGCGCGGCGATCATACCGTAAATGGAAACGTCGGAAACCGATCGTTTCGCAGCGGAGGATATATGCGGCTCCCCGATTTCGAAGCCTGGGCGATGTTCGCCTGCGTTGTCGAGCACCGCTCGTTCAGCGCCGCCGCCCAGTCGATCGGCGTATCGAAGGCGACGGTGTCGAAGGCGGTCGCGCGGCTTGAGCTGTCGCTAGGCACCACCCTGTTCCACCGCACCTCGCGCCGCCTGACACTGACCGATGCCGGCCAGTCGCTCGCCGAACGGGCCGCCCGCATCCTCGCCGAGGCGCAGGCGGCGGAGGAACAGGCGCGCGACGCCGCCGCTGCGCCCACCGGCCTGGTCAAGGTCGCCGCGCCCATGTCGTTCGGCCTCGCCCATATCGCGCCCGCGATCGCCGACTTCCTCAAACTCCATCCCGGTGTCGAGATCGACCTGACCCTGTCCGATGCGAAGGTCGACATCGTCGCCGAAGGGATCGACGTCGCGCTGCGCATCGCCGACCTGCACGACAGCACGCTGCGCGCCCGCCGCCTCGCCCCCGTCGCGATCAGGATCGTCGCGGCCCCCTCCTATTGGGACGCGCGCGGCCGTCCGGCGCACCCGGCCGATCTCGGCGACCATGACTGTTTCGGCTATACCAACCTGCCGAACGCGATCTGGCATTTCCGGCGGGGCACGGAGGAAGTGTCGGTCCGCCCGGCCGGCCCGCTCGCCACCAACAATGGCGAGGCGATGCTCCCCGCATTGTGCGCCGGCCTCGGCGTTGCGCGACTGCCGGACTTCCTGGTCGATGCCGATATCGCCGCGGGCAAGCTGGAAGCGGTGCTGGCCGACTGGGCCGGCGACGGTGTGGCGCTGCACCTCCTCACCCCGCCCGGCACGCTGCGTCCGGCACGCGTCGAGTCGCTGATCGAGTATCTGTCCGATCGCTTTCGCCGGTCCTGCAATCCGCGTTAATTTTCCTAAACCTTGTCCGGCAACGGCCGTTTAGCCTTCCAGAACCCTTCATTCCGCTTAACCAACGGAATTTACGAAGTGTTTTCGATTAGGAAGAAATTAACCTTTTGCCTTCATAGGTCTTTACGTTAATGTTTTTGCTGCGCGCCGGTCAGGGACGATAGCGCGCCGCGAAACGGGGGAACCAAGCCGATGCGCGTGCTGTTGATCGAGGACGAGCCGACGACCGCCAAGGCGATCGAGCTCATGCTGACGACCGAGGGTTTCAATATCTACACGACCGATCTGGGCGAAGAAGGCCTCGATCTGGGCAAGCTGTACGATTACGACATCATCCTGCTCGACCTGAACCTGCCCGACATGCACGGCTATGACGTGCTAAAGAAGTTGCGGGTGGCGCGGGTGCAGACGCCGGTCCTGATCCTGTCGGGCATCGACGAGATGGATTCGAAGGTCCGCTCGTTCGGCTTCGGTGCCGACGATTATGTGACCAAGCCGTTCCACCGCGAGGAACTGATCGCGCGCATCCACGCGGTCGTCCGCCGCTCGAAGGGCCATTCGCAGTCGGTGATCCGCACCGGCAAGCTCTCGGTGAACCTCGATGCCAAGACGGTCGACGTCGACGGCGCGCGCGTCCACCTGACGGGCAAGGAATATGCGATGCTCGAGCTGCTGTCGCTGCGCAAGGGCACCACGCTGACCAAGGAAATGTTCCTCAACCATCTCTATGGCGGGATGGACGAACCGGAACTCAAGATCATCGACGTCTTCATCTGCAAGCTGCGCAAGAAGCTCAGCATGGCCTGCGAAGGCGACAATTATATCGAGACGGTCTGGGGCCGCGGCTATGTGCTGCGCGAACCGGACGAAATGGCCGAAGCGGCGGTCGCGTAACGCGGCCACGCACCCCCGGTCTCCCACTCCGTTCGGTTCGAGCAGCTTCGAGCTTGTCGAGAAGCGTCCGTCGAGAACGCCCAGTTTAGGGCACCGTCTTCTCGACCTCGGTTCTCGACAAGCTCGAACCAAACGGACCTGCACGAGACGGTAATCCAACCTCTACAGTATCCCCGCGCAGGCGGGGATCCAGGGTCATCAGGCGATACCCTTTTCGGCGCTGGATTCCCGATACGACTACCAAGAAAATCAGGCGGTAATCGCCCCACCCATCCCCAACCTCTTGCCGTTGGTGATGATCACCCGATCCCCCAGCTTCGCTGCCCCGAACAGCTTCCGCGCGAACGCGGTCGGCACGCCGATGCAGCCATGAGTCGCCGCCCCCTCCTGCACATCGCTGCCATGGATCGAAATGCCGTCATTGGTCAGCCGCAGCATATAGGGCATCGGCGCGCCATAGAGGTTGCTGACATGGTCGGCATCCTTCTCGGTAATCTTGAGCGCGCCCAGCGGCGTCGGTTTCCAGTCCGCGCCGTACAGCACCACCGCCGCACCGATTTCATAGCCGTTGCGAAACACCGACAGCGTCTGCGCATCGAGGTCGATCGTGATGACCAGCGGGCCCTTCGATGGCGCACCATCCTCGTCCCACACCCAGCGGCCATGGGTGAACGGCCCCTCGATATCCAGCACGCGGCGGACGACCATCGCCTCGGGCGCTGGCGTCGACACGGCGATGGGTGTGGCGACCGGAGCGGGCGCGGCCACCGGCACCGAAGCGGCCTTGGCTACCGGCTTGACCGGCGCGACGGCGGGCACCGGCCGCTCGACACCCAACAGCATCGCCGCCCCGCCCGCCGTGGCACCGACCACACCGACCAGCAACGCCAGCCCCAATCCGGTTCGCAACGAAGCGCGCATCGTCCCTCCTGTCGCCCGTATGTAGGGCAAACGGCACAAGCGTACACCCCGGCGAAACCCGCCGTATCAGGATGGCACATTAATCCTCCCCAGCACGGGGAGAATTTACCGCCCGGTCGCCTTCGGCT
Source organism: Sphingomonas sp. ABOLH (assembly GCF_003951715.1). NCBI lineage: Bacteria > Pseudomonadati > Pseudomonadota > Alphaproteobacteria > Sphingomonadales > Sphingomonadaceae > Sphingomonas > Sphingomonas sp. ABOLH. The sequence goes on from NZ_QQWV01000029.1 coordinate 37,441, forward strand.
CCTCCTTCAGCGGCCAGGCCTTGTACCCGCCGACCCACGTTTCGATAACCCGCGTCGCGCGCAGTTCGGCCGGCGTCGCCGCCACCGGATCGCGATCGACCACGATGAAGTCCGCCTTCTGCCCCGGCAGCAGCGACCCGAACTTCTGTTCGGCGAAACCGGCAAACGCCGCGTCCTGCGTGAACGCCTTCCACGCCTGTTCGCGCGTGACCTTTTCTTCCGGGCGCCAGCCGCCCGGCGGCTGCCCGTTGGGGTCCTCGCGGGTGAACGCCGCCGCCCAGCCGACGAACGGGTTCGGGCTTTCGACCGGATAGTCCGACCCGAACGCCAGCCGCCCGCCGTCGCGCAGGACGGTCGCCCACGCATAGGCCCCGGTCAGCCGCGCCGGCCCCAGCCGCGCCTCGGCCATCATCCGGTCGCCGGTGGCGTGCACCGGCTGCATCGACGCGATGATGCCATTCTTCCCCAGACGCGGCAGGTCGGCGGGGTCGAGCACCTGCGCATGTTCGATCCGCCAGCGCCGGTCGTCCTTGTACGACGATGCCAGCTCGTCGATCGCGTCCAGCACCTGCCGGTTCGCCCGGTCGCCGATCGCATGGATCGCGAACTGGAACCCGTCCATCGTGCCCCGGCTCAACAGGTTGAGCAGCGTCGTATCGTTGATGAACGAAAGCCCGGTCTGCTTCGGCGCATCGCTATAGGGTGCCTTCAGCCACGCGCCGCGCGACCCCAGCGCGCCATCGGCGTACAGCTTGATCCCGCCCATGCGCAGCCGGTCGCCGTACAACCACGGCGTCGGCCCGGCCCCGGCGATGGTCAGCGCGGTGTCGAGGCCCGCGCCATAGCTCATGATCCGCACCCGCAGCTGGCCGATATCGCCCATCCGCCGGAACACCAGCCAGTCGTCGACCGACGTGCCCATGTCCGCCGTCGCGGTGATGCCGGTCGACAGCAACAGCTCCTGCGCCTTCAGGAACGCGGCGTTGCGTTCGCGCGGGGACGGCTTGGGCCTGGCCGCGTCGAACAGGCTGGCGGCGCTGTCGACGAACACCCCCGAAGGCTGTCCGTTCGGCAGCAATTCGATCCGCCCACCCGCCGGCGCGACCGTCCTGGCGGTGATCCCCGCCGCCTTCATCGCCGCGCTGTTCGCCCACACCGCATGGCCGTCGGCACGTTCGAGCAGCACCGGCTTGTCCCCCGCCGCCGCGTCCAGTTCGGCCGCAGTCGGAAAGCGCCCCAGCCCCCACGCCTCCTGGTTCCAGCCGCCGCCCAGGATCCACTGGCGATTGCCGTTGCTGCGCGCATAGGACTGGATCGCCGCCTGCGCATCCGCCAGCGACCGCGTGTTCGACAGGTCGAGTTCCAGCGCCCGATAGCCCAGCGACATGACATGGCCATGCGCATCGATCATGCCCGGCATCACGATCCGCCCACCCATGTCGCTGCGCCAGTCGAGCTTTTTCGGCGCCTTCTCGCCCTTGGGCACCAGCCGCACGACCTTGCCGTCCTTGTCGACCAGGATGCCGCCGAAGCGCACCACCTGGCCCCGCGAATCCAGCGCCACGCCGTTGACGTTGTCCACCAGCCCATCGGCCTGCGCGGTTCCCGCCAGCAGCAGCGCGGCGACGGTGAGTACCGACCGGATCACTTGGCGATCCTCCGCACCAGCGCGCTCGTATCCTGTCGTCCGCCACCCATCGCCTGTACCTCGGCATAGAATTGATCGATCAGCGCGGTCACCGGCAGCGTCGCGCCATTGCGCCGCGATTCGTCGAGCGCGAGGCCCAGGTCCTTGCGCATCCAGTCGATCGCAAAGCCGAAATCGAACTCTTGCCTAGCCATGGTCGGCCAGCGATTGACCATCTGCCAGCTCTGCGCCGCGCCGCCCGACACCGCCTCCAACACCTTGTCGAGGTCGAGGCCCGCGCCTTGCGCGAACCGCAATGCCTCCGACAGCCCGCCCAGCACGCCGGCGATGCAAATCTGGTTGACCATCTTGGTCGTCTGCCCCGCGCCCGCCTCGCCGACATGGACAATCCGCTGGGCATAGGCGGTCATCAACGGCTCGGCCGCCGCGAACGCCTCGGCGCTACCGCCGCACATGATCGACAGCTTGCCATTCTCGGCACCCGCCTGCCCGCCCGACACCGGCGCGTCGAGCACCAGCAGCCCCTTGGCCTTGCCGGCCTCGGCCAGTTCGCGCGCGATCGCCGCCGACACGGTGGTATGGTCGGCGAACAAAGCGCCTTCGCGCAACGTCCCGAACACCCCGTCGCTGCCCAACGTCACCTGCCGCAGGTCGTTATCATTGCCGACACAGGCGAACACCGCATCCGCCCCGTCCGCCGCGGCCGCCGGCGTATCGCCGACCGTCCCGCCATGCTTGCCGGCCCACGCCTCCGCCTTCGCGCGCGTGCGGTTATAGACGGTGACCTGATGGCCGGCGGAAACGAGGTGGCCGGCCATGGGTGCGCCCATGACGCCGGTGCCGATGAATGCGAGTTTTGCCATGGGGCAGCGGTCTATGGCGTTACGAAGGCGCGGGGAAGTGTCCATTTCCTACCCTCACTCGCCACCCCGGGCTTGACCCGGGGTCCCGCTTCTTCTTCTGACTGGGTAGGAAGCGGGACCCCGGATCAAGTCCGGGGTGACGAACAAGATACGGTCCTCCTTACGCCGGCTGTCCACCGCCCCCCGTCGCCCCGAAAATCTGCCCGGTCGAAAAGCTGATCGCCGGATCGGCCGCCGCGACATACAGTCCGGCGATCTCTGCCGGCTGTCCCGGCCGCCCCAGCGGCGAGCTACCGCCGAAGCTCTGCAATTTCTCGGGCGTCGCCCCGCCACTGACCTGCAACGGCGTCCAGAACGGTCCCGGTGCAACCGCGTTGACGCGAATACCTTTGGACGCCAGCTGCTTGGCCATCGCTTTAGTGAAGTTCAGCACCGCCGCGCGGGTCAGCGCATAATCCACGATGTCCGGCGACGGATCGCCCGCCTGCTCGGACGAGGTATTCACGATCACCGCGCCCGGCCGCATGATCGCCGCCGCCGCCTTGGTCAGCCAGAACGGCGCATAGACGTTGGTCTTCATCGTATCGTCGAAGTCCTGCGAACTGATCGACGCGATATCCGGCCGGGTCTGCTGCCGCGCGGCATTGTTGACCAGGATATCCAGCCCGCCCAGCTGCGTCGCCGCCTGCTGCACCAGTTTGCGGCAGAAGCCTTCGTCGCGCAGGTCGCCGGGGATCGCCACCGCCTTGCGCCCTGCCTCGCGGATCAGCGCAACGACCTCGCGCGCGTCCGGCTCCTCGGCGGGCAGATAGTTGATCGCGACGTCGGCGCCTTCGCGGGCATAGGCGATGGCGGCGGCACGGCCGATGCCGCTGTCGCCCCCGGTGATCAGCGCGCGCTTGCCCGCCAATCGCCCCGAACCCTTGTAGCTCTGTTCGCCATGGTCGGGCCGGGGCGTCATCTTGGACGCAAGGCCCGGCCAGGGCTGGCGCTGTACCGGAAAGGGCGGCTTGGGATGCGCGGCGGCGGCCGGGCTGGTGGGGGCAGCGGCCCCGCCATTCTGCGCGGCGGCGGGCACGGCGGCGGCGACCCCGGCAAGGGCGGCTCCCGTCACGAAAGTGCGGCGATCGGTATCGGTCATGGGGTTCGGCTTTCCGGCTTGGGGGTGTTTGAACAGAAGCCTGCCCGGCCCCATGGGTTCCCCTCTTGGTACAAATCGGCTACGCGCCCGCGATGGCTACCAACCCGATCGCTCCGCCCGCCCTGCCTCTCACCGTCGATGACGTGCGCATGGCAGCGATGCGTATTGGCGGCTCGATCGTCCGCACGCCGACCCTGATCAGCCGCACGCTGTCGGAACTGACCGGCGCGACCGTCTATCTGAAATTCGAAAATCTCCAGTTCACCGCCGCTTACAAGGAACGCGGCGCACTCAACACCCTGCTGCAACTAGACGAAGCCACCCGTGCCAAGGGCGTGATCGCCGCCTCGGCGGGCAATCACGCGCAGGGTCTCGCCTATCACGGCAACCGTTTGGGCGTGCCGGTCACCATCGTCATGCCGCGCCCGACTCCGACCGTGAAGGTCATGCAGACGCAGAGCCACGGCGCGACCGTGGTGCTGGAGGGCGAGACGTTCGACGCCGCCTATGCCCATGCCCGCAAGCTGGAGGCCGAACAGGGCCTGACCTTCGTCCATCCGTTCGACGACCCGCGCATCATGGCGGGCCAAGGCACCGTCGCCCTGGAAATGCTGGAGGACGTGCCCGATCTCGACACGCTGGTCGTGCCGATCGGCGGCGGCGGCCTCATCAGCGGCATCGCCACCGTCGCCAAGGCAGCCGATCGCCCGATCGAAGTCGTCGGCGTGCAGGCCGAGCTGTTCCCGTCGATGTACAACCGGGTGCACGGCACCGCCATGGACTGCGCCGGCGATACGCTGGCGGAGGGGATTGCGGTCAAGCAGCCCGGCGGCCTGACCGCCGAGGTCGTGGCAGCGCTGGTCGACGACATCGTGCTGGTCAGCGAGCGCCAGCTCGAAGAGGCCGTGAGCCTGCTGGTCCAGATCGAAAAGACCGTGGTCGAGGGCGCCGGTGCCGCCGGCCTCGCCGCGCTGCTGGGGCATGGACCGCGGTTCAAGGGCAAGACCGTCGGCATCGTCCTGTGCGGCGGCAATATCGACACGCGCCTGCTCGCCAACGTCCTGCTGCGCGACCTCGCCCGCTCGGGCCGCCTCGCCCGGCTGCGCATCCGGTTGCAGGATCGCCCCGGCGCGCTGTTCCACGTCGCGAAGATCTTCCACGAACACACCGTCAACATCATCGAAGTCTATCACCAGCGCGTCTTCACGACGCTGCCGGCCAAGGGCCTCATCACCGACATCGAATGCGAAACCCGCGACCGCGAGCATCTCGACCGCCTGGTCGAAGGGCTGCGCACCGGCGGTTACGAAGTCAGCACGGTCGAACTGGCATGACCGGCACCATCACCGGCGCCTGTCTGTGCGGAGCCTGTCGCTACCGCAGCGACGCGCCGGTGATGAACGTCCGCGCCTGCCACTGCCGCCGGTGCCAGCGCGCGACCGGCAGCCCCTTCTATGCGCGGGTAATGGTGCCGCTGGCCTCGGTCACGATCGACGGGCCGGTCGCATGGTATGACGGCGATACCGGCGTCCGGCGCGGCTTCTGCCCGGCCTGCGGCTCGACGCTGTTTTCGGAACGCGCCACGGCCGGCACGATCGGGCTGACGATGGGCACGCTCGACCACCCCGAACGCTTCGCGCCCACCGATCACATCTGGGTATCGGCGAAGCAGCCATGGCTGAAGCTGGACGACGGCCTGCCGCAGTTTGCGGAAGGGCCGCCCGCCTGACGCACCGGCCCTACGAAATTCGCGGTTAACGCGCTTTTCGCCACGTCTTGTCATCGCCATATTCGCTGCATCATTCTATCGGGAGCTGCCCGATCCGAAGGAGCAATGGGTGACCGCGCCGTTTCGATTCCCCCGGTTCTTCGTCACCTCGCCTGCGCCCTGCCCCTATCTGCCGGGGCGGCAGGAGCGGAAGGTGTTCACCGAACTGAGCGGTGAGAATGCCGACGAACTGAACGAAGCGCTCGGCCGCATCGGGTTCCGCCGCAGCCAGTCGGTCGCCTATCGCCCCAGCTGCGTCGGGTGCAGCGCCTGCGTCTCCGTCCGCGTCGTCGCCGGCGATTTTTCGATGAACGCCACCCAGCGCAAGCTGATGCGCCGCCATTCGGACCTCGATATCCGCGCGTGCAAGCCATGGGCGACCGACGAACAATTCCGCCTGCTGCGCCGTTACCTGACCGCGCGCCATCCCGGCGGCGGCATGACCGCGATGGACGAATCGGACTTTGCCGACATGGTCGAGCATTCGCCGGTCACCTCCTGGGTCATCGAATATCGCGAACCCGCCGTCGATGGCGTCCCGGGCAAGCTGGTCGGCGCGTGCATCACCGACGAACAGGCCGACGGGCTGTCGATGGTCTACAGCTTCTTCGAGACCGACGACGATGCCCGCCCGGGCTTGGGCAACTTCATCATCCTCGACCATATCCGCCGCGCCCGCGCCAGCGGCCTGCCGCACGTCTATCTCGGCTATTGGGTACAGGGATCGCCGCGCATGGCGTACAAGACCCGCTATCGCCCGCTGGAGGTGCTGGGGCCGACCGGCTGGGCGCTGCTCGACGATACGCCCTCAGCCGCGACCGCCCCGGCATGACCGCCGCGCTGCTCGCCCTCGCGCTGGCGGCGCAACCCTCGGCCGGGCTGGAGCAACGCCGCGCGACGATCGTCCAGTTCGAGATCAAGCTGGCTGCTGGCCTGTCCCCGGCCGAAGAGGCTGCCGCGACCGAAGTGTTCGCCGCCGACACCCGCACCATCCGGCGTTGCGCCGATGCGGGCACCATCGGGGCGCGGTACAAGGCGGAGAAGCGTTTCTCCGGCTCGATCACCGAACGCCGCAACACCGCCTTCGCCGCGATCCCGATCGAGTTGCGCCGCGAACTGGACAAGGTCCCAACCGGCCATGCGACCCGCGTGTTCGGATCGGCCGGCGTCCGCCGCGTCTTGATCGCGTGCACCGTGCCCACCGTTCCGGCCGACCGGCGCGGCACGATCTGACCGATACGTCGCACCGGCAAACGCCGGGCATCCTGCCGCTCCTGCCCTACGCCGTCACCGAGAATCCCAGTCTGCGCCAGGATGAAGCCCAACCCGCGCCATTCGTCATTCCCGCGCAGGTGGGAATCCATTGCCGCCAGCTTTTGAGATCACCTCGGAACGTCAGCGTCTATGGACTCCCGCCTGCGCCCGAGTGACGGACCGGGTTGGAAAACCGGCAACTACCAACACGAACAGGCACCCGGTCCACATGGGACCGGATGCCTGTTCGAAACCCGTGATCGGGCGGACCAAAGCCCCGCCCGACGCCGAATCAGCCCTGGCGGGCCTTGAAGCGGCGGTTGGTCTTGTTGATGACGTAGATGCGCCCACGACGACGGATCACGCGGTTGTCCCGGTGACGATCCTTGAGCGACTTCAGCGAATTGACGATCTTCATGGGAACGGCTCTCAAACGGCAAAAGGGCCGCTCGCACGGCCGGAAAAGAGGCGTCCAGCTATCGCCGCGCGACCGTCCCGTCAAGATACAACCGCCGCCTCGCATCGAAACACTTGCGCAATGAACCCATCGCCGGGTGTCGCGCGTTGGGTGGGTTGATGAACCGTGGCATATTCGGGGTGAGTACCATGAACAAGGCGTTGGGGTTTGGCGTGGCGGCAATGGCAGCCCTGCTGGGGAGCGGATGCACCACCGCCGGATCGCGGATCGCGCCGGTCGACGTCACCCGCTTCCACCTGAACCAGCCGATCGCGAAGGGCAGCTTCTCGATCGAGCCGGTCCAGACCATCCGCGCCGCCACCCCGGAATTTCAGACCTATGGCAATGCCGTGGCCCGGGAGATGGAAAAGCTCGGCTTCACCCGCGCCGGCACCCAGCCGTCGGAACTGATCGTCGGCGTCGCCTTCACCCGCGGGACCAAGGGCTTCGTCGAACGGCGCTCGCCCGTCTCGATCGGCATCGGCGCGGGCGGTGGCAGCGGAGGCTGGCGCGGCGGTGGCGTGGGCCTCGGCGGCGGAGTCGGCTTCGGCCTGGGCGGCGGTGGTCAGCGCGAGGTGATCGGCACCGAACTCGCCGTCCAGATTCGCCGCCGCGCCGACGGCACGACCATCTGGGAAGGCCGCGCGGTCACCGATTCGCTCGAAAACACGCCCGGCGCGCAGCCGGTGTTTCAGGCCGACCGGCTGGCCAACGCGCTGTTCCGGAACTTCCCAGGCGAGTCGGGAATCACTACGACGGTGAAATGAGCATCACCATCAACGCCGCGTTCGACAGCGGCAATATCCGCGTCGTCGCCATCCAGGGCAACGTAATCGACCTCGAGATCGTCGCCGATCACCAGTCCGACTTCTATCAGTGGTTCCACTTCCGCGTCGCCGGGGCGCGGGGGCGAACGCTGACCTTCCGCATCGTCAACGCCGCCGGATCGGCCTACGCCTTCGGCTGGCCGGGCTATCGCACCCGGATGAGCACCGATCGGCAGGCGTGGCGGCAGGTCGCTACCGACTATGCCGATGGCGTACTGACCTTCACCGCCACCATCGACAGCGAACTCGCCTGGTTCGCCTATTTCGCGCCCTATACGATGGAGCGCCACGACGACCTGATCGCCCGCATCGCCGCGCGGCCCGGCGTCACCCATCGCGAGCTCGGCCAGACGCTCGACGGCCGCGCGATCGACTATCTGACGCTGGGCGACGGCCCACTACAAATCTGGGCCTATGCCCGCCAGCATCCGGGCGAATCGATGTGCGAATGGTTCATGGAGGGGCTGCTCGAACGTCTCACCGATCCGAACGACGCGCTCGCCGCCGATCTGCGCCGGCGCATGACCTTTCACTGCGTGCCGAACATGAACCCCGACGGCTCGTTCCGCGGCCATCTGCGCACCAACGCCGCCGGCGTAAACCTCAACCGCGAATGGCACGCTCCCTCGCCCGAGCGCAGCCCGGAAGTCCTGTGCGTCCGGAATCGCATGGACGAAACAGGTGTCGACATCGCCATCGACGTCCATGGCGACGAAGCGATTCCCGCCAACTTCATCGCAGGCTATGAAGGCATCCCCAACTGGACCGACGAGCATGGCGCCCGCTTCACCGCCTTCGGCGCGGCGTGGGCGGCGGCAACGCCTGAGTTCCAGACCAAGCTCGGCTATCCGGTGTCCGCGCCCGGACAGGCGAACCTGTCCATGTCGACCAACCAGCTCGCGAACCGTTTCGGCGCGCTCAGCATGACGCTGGAAATGCCGTTCAAGGATCACGACGACAATCCCGACCCCGAATATGGCTGGTCGCCCGAACGATCGAAGGCGCTGGCGCATAGCTGGCTGGAGGTATTGGCGGACTTCACCCGGTGATCGTCCGTCCGGGCGGTCTCGACCATCCCGGCACCGCCCGGCTGCTGGCGGCGCATCTGGCCGACATGCACGCCAGCTCGCCGCCGGGCAGCGTCTACGCGCTCGACCTGTCGGCACTGGCGACACCCGACATCGCCTTCTACACCGCATGGGACGGCGACACGCTGCTCGGCTGCGGCGCGCTGCGCACGCTGGGCGACGGCACGGGCGAGATCAAATCGATGCGGACCGACGCCACCGCCCGCGGTCGCAGCGTCGGACAGGCGGTGCTCGATCGCATCATCGCCGACGCCCGCATGGGCGGCCTGACCCGCCTGCTGCTCGAAACCGGCACCGGAGCGATGTTCGACGCCGCGCACCGCCTCTATGCCCGGGGCGGCTTCGCGCCCTGCCCGCCGTTCGGCAGCTACGTCGCGACCGACTTCAACCGGTTCCTCTCGCGCACGCTTTGAGCTAGGTGCACCGCAACAACAGCAACGGAGGTTCCATGCCCACGCTCGTCCTGATCCGCCACGGCCAATCGGCCTGGAACCTCGAAAACCGCTTCACCGGCTGGTGGGACGTGAACCTGACCGAGAAGGGCGAGGCAGAGGCCAAGGCGGCGGGCGAGTTGCTGACCGAAAAGGGGCATGACTTCGACCTCTGCTTCACCAGCTTCCAGACCCGCGCGATCAAGACGCTGAACATCGCGCTGGAAGCGATGGGTCGTCTGTGGCTGCCGGTGGAGAAAGACTGGCGCCTGAACGAGCGGCATTATGGCGGCCTGACCGGTCTCGACAAGGCGGAGACCGCCGCCAAGCATGGCGACGAACAGGTCAAGATCTGGCGCCGCAGCTTCGACGTGCCGCCGCCGCTCCCCGAAGCGGACAGCCCGTGGGACCTGTCGGCCGACCGTCGCTATGCCGGCATCGACATTCCGCAGACCGAAAGCCTGAAAGACACGATCGACCGCGTCCTCCCCTATTGGGAAAGTCGCATCGCGCCCGAACTCAAGGCCGGCAAGCGTATCCTGATCTCCGCCCATGGCAACTCGCTACGCGCGCTGGTGAAGCATCTGTCGGGCATTCCGGATGACGAGATTACGGGCCTGGAAATCCCGACCGGGCAGCCGATCGTGTACGAACTGGCCGACGACCTGACGCCGACCGATCGGTACTATCTTAGCGAGCGGTAAGGGACAGGCACTCCCTCTCCCCTGCGTTGGGCGGGCGGGTACAGCACGGAGCATCCTGCTCAAACACCCCCGTCCGCGTGCTTAAACGCCCCCATCCGTTCGTGCTGAGTAGGGATTGAGCTTGTCGAAAGCCCGTATCGAAGTACCCCTGGGCGGTCCTTCGATACGCCACTTCGACAAGCTCAGCGGCTACTCAGGACGAACGGGAAGGGACAAGAAGCCATTCCTACCCCACCCACCCCGTTCGGTTCGAGCAGCTTCGAGCCTGTCGAGAAGCGCCCGTCGAGAACGCGGTCGTTCGCCCCCCTTCTCGACTACGGTTCTCGACAAGCTCGAACCTGCGCTCGAAGCAAACGGAGGATATGGGGCAAGGCACAAACCCCTTTCCTACACACCCCACCCCCGCCAAACTC
>NZ_QQWV01000003.1:0-174825 GCF_003951715.1 Sphingomonas sp. ABOLH
CGCATGGCACGGTCCATGGCTCTCGACCCCGCCCCGGCTACCCCCACGCCGACTCCGCCCGCGCCCGCCACCAAGCCGAAGCGTTCGGAAGGGGCGGACCTGATGGTCTTCCTGCTGAAGCTCGCCATCGTGGTGTTCATCATCCGCTCGTTCCTGTTCTCGCCCTTCTCGATCCCGTCGGGATCGATGCAGCCGCGATTGATGATCGGCGACTATCTGTTCATCACCAAATGGAACTACGGCTATTCGCGCTATTCGCTGCCTTGGGGCATCCCGCTGATCCCCGGCCGCATCCTGCCGCGCACGCCCGCGCGCGGCGACGTGGTGGTGTTCAAGGCGCCGCCGAGCGCGAAGCAGGACTATATCAAGCGCGTGATCGGCATCCCCGGCGACACGGTACAGATGCGCGGCGGACAGCTGTTCCTGAACGGCAAGGCGATCCCGAAGCAGCGCGTCGCCGACTGGGTCGCGCCGGTATCGCCCAACACCAATTGCGACTATGCCTTCCAGCGGATCGTCGCCGAACAGCCGGTCTGCGCCTATCCGCAGTTCCGCGAGACGTTGCCGAACGGCAAGAGCTACAACGTCCTCGACCTCGGCACGACCGAGGCGGACGATACCGGCGTGTTCACCGTGCCGGCCGGCCATGCGTTCCTGATGGGCGACAATCGCGACGACAGCGCCGACAGCCGCTTCCCGGCACGCGAAGGCGGCGGCATCGGCATCGTCCCGCTGGAGAATATCGAGGGCAAGGCCGTCGTGAACTTCTTCTCGACCGATGGCTCGGCCGAATGGCTGCTGCCGTGGACGTGGTTCTCGGCCGCGCGGTGGCACCGGATCGGGGAAGGCTTCTGAGCGACGCCCTGCACGACTGGGTCGGCCAGGCGCTGGGCCGTGCGCCGACCCGCATCGACGATTACGCCCGCGCGCTGACCCATGGCAGCACGGCACGCGCGACCTATGAGCGGCTCGAATTTCTCGGCGACCGCGTGCTGGGGCTCGCCGTCGCCGAATGGCTCTACGAACGCTTTCCCTCGGAGAGCGAAGGCGCGCTGTCGAAGCGGTTCAACGCGTTGGTGACCGGTGCCGTCTGTGCGGAAATCGCGCGCGGCATCGGCGTGGTCCCGCATCTGAAGCTCGGCAAGCAGGCGCGCGACGACGGCGCCGGCGACAGCGACAATGTGCTGGGCGATGTGATGGAGGCGCTGATCGGCGCCTATTATCTCGACCATGGCCATGACGCCGCGCGCGCGTTGGTCCGCACGCTATGGGGATCGCGGATCGACGCGCAACTGCGCGTGCCGCGCCACCCGAAATCGGCGCTGCAGGAATGGGCCGCCGCGAACAATCGCCGTCCGCCCGAATATGCGATCGTCGACAAGAGCGGCCCCGGCCACGCGCCGCGCTTCACCGTGCGCGTAACCATCGGCAAGCTGGCGGCGGCCGAAGCCACCGGCACGTCGAAGCAGGAGGCCGAGACGCTGGCGGCGAAGACGTTGCTCGCGCAACTGGGCGACTGAGCCCACTCCAATGGTTTTGCCTTCGCCGCCCGCCCCGTAGCGCGGTGGACTGCAACGGCTGCCCCGAACTGTTGAACCGCGACGTGCCGAATGGGCTACCCGATGGGACCACGCTCTCTGCCGCGGCATGACCAAGCTCACTTGGCTCAGATAAGACCTCTGCCCAAATGCCTGTTCCGTACCCGGGCGAAGGCCGGGGTACGAAGCGGTGGCAGTTGGGCGAGCGACGTTCGCAGAGGCCATGCCCAGGACCGACTGCGCATTGCCCACCCTTAACTCCGCCATTGCCTTCCGCCGCGCCCCGGCTACGCTCCGCCCCATGCCGACCGCCCCCGCCGCCACCGCCCTGCTGACGCTGCAAGGCTCCGCCACCCCGTTCGACGGCATCGCCAATGTCCGGGTCGAGGAATATGCCGTCACCGGCCGCAGCGTGGCCGCGATCCGTCGATCGATCGACGCTGCCCGCCCGACCGATCCGAACGACGGCAAGCGCGTCGACGGGCTCAGCCGCTGGAACATCAACTGGCGCTGGCGGCGCGATGCGGCGGGCACGTGCAGCACGACGCTCGACAATATCGGGTTCGAAGCGGTCGTCACCGTTCCCCGCCTCGCCGACTCCGACGTCCCGGCCAGGGTCCGCGCGCAGTTCGACCGCTACCTCGCCACGCTGCTGAAGCATGAGGAAGGCCATGTCCGCTATGCGTGGGACCATCGCGGCGAGGTGGCCGACGCGATCAACGCCGCCGGCTGCGACGGGATCAAGGACGCCGGCATGGCGGCGGTGCGCACGATCGCCGAGCACGACGTCGCCTATGACAAGGCGACCCGCCACGGCGCGGACATCATCACTCCGTTTCACTGAGGCTCGCAGCAGATCCGCGTTCAGCCGCTCAAGCAAGGTTCGCGGTTCACAGGATAACGTCTCATCGTCACCCCGGGCTTGACCCGGGGTCCCGCTTCTTAGTCGCCCGACGCAAAAGCAGGACGCCGGATCAAGTCCGGGGTGACGAGATGATCGGTCGCTTGTCGATCGCCTCCTGCCGCTGCGATTACCGTGCCCCGGTCTGCTGCGCGAACTCGGCCTTGGTCACGTTCAGCACCAGCTGCCCCCGGATCGTGCCGAACACATCCGCCGGGACCATCGCCCGCGAGCTGCCCGACAACAGCTGCACGCCCTCCGGCTTCACCGCCTCGATCGTGCCCAGCGGCACGCCGGTCTTGTCGAACACCGATGCGCCGATGACCAGGTCGGACGGTTTGGCCGCGACGATCCGCTTGGCGCTGCGCCGCGACGCGCGTGCGTCGACGGTCGTGCCTGCCTCGTCGCGGATACGGTCGAGCGCGAATTGCTGGTCGCGGTCGCTGGTGACGCTGCGCGTCGTGTCCTCGGAATTGGGCGAGCTGCTCGGCGCCCCGCCGACCGGCGCGATCTGCGCCTGCGCCGCCCCCGCCACCAGCAGCAACGTTGCCGCCACGCCCCGGAATTTCGCGCTCATCCATCCCTCCATCGCTGATTGTTTGCGCTAACGTTACGCCGCCGCTCGCGCCGCCGCAAAGGTTTCCGTCGTTACCGTCCGCCCAGCACGCGCAGTTCGATCCGCCACCATCCGATCGCCCACAGCGCCCCGAACAGCCATCCGGCCAGCACGTCGCTCGGCCAGTGCACGCCCAGATAAACCCGGCTGACCCCGATCGCGACGACCAGCGATGCCGCGGCCGCCATCGCGAACGCCCGTGCGGCGCGCTGGCGCAACAGCGGCCAGGCGAGCGTCGCCAGTGTCAGGTACACGATCGCCGAATTGGCGGCATGGCCGCTGGGGAAACTGTTCGACGTCTCCGCCATCAGGTGCGGGACCAGATCGGGACGCGCGCGGGACACCGCCTGCTTGAACAGCATATTGGCCCAGCTGCCACTGGCGCACGCCGCCGCGATCAGCAGCCCGGTCCGCCACCGTCCGGTACTGGCCAGCAGCAGCGCGACGAAGGCGACGACGATGGTCAGCACCGTCGTACTGCCGAGCGCGGTGACGTCGCGGACCATCGACGTGAATTTCTCCGACGCGACCGGCGCGCCATCGGTCCCCCGCAGCGCCAGCAGCAGCTGCCGGTCGAACGCGAAGCTGCTTCCCCGCACTACCTGATCGGCGAGGAAGAACAGTAGCAGCAGGACGAAGCCGGCGGCGGCGATGCCGATGATGCTCCACGGCGTACGGCGGGACGGGCGGGGTTCGGGACGAAGGGTTTCGTTCATGCAGGGCGCAACGCAGAAGGGGGCTAAAGTGTTACCCCCGAAACGAAAACAGGAGAGCGTTGCATGAAAAAGCTGATCCCCCTGGCAGCGCTGGGTGCGCTGGCCCTGACGGCCTGCGGCGACCAGAAGACCGGATCGACCACGCTGACCAGCAATTCGGCGACCGGTCAAGTGGTGTCGTCCGAAACCGGGGCGGGCGCGGAAACGCCCAAGCTGCAACCGGGCAAGTGGGAGATCCGCACGCAGGTCAGCGACCTGAAGATGGCGAACATGCCCGCCGGCATGCCCGCCAACCCGCCGGCGCAGACCAACACCATCTGCATCACGCCGGAGCAGGCGGCGAAGGGACCGGAGGAAATGCTGAAGCAGTCGGGCGCGGACTGCACCGTTGCCAGCAACAGCTTTGCCGGCGGCAGGATGGAAAGCGACGTCAGCTGCAAATTGCCCGGCGACACGCAGATGACCGGCAAGACGACGGGCACGTTCACCCCGACAAGCTTCACGACCGATCAGCAGATGGAAATGACCGGCCGGACGGCGATGTCGCAGAAGGTCCGCATCGAGGGCAAGCGCATCGGCGAATGCGAAACTAAGTAACGGCGAACGCTAACAAATCCCGGCGCTGCGGCGCTTTAACTTTGTCACAGGTTTCTTGACCTGAACCGCCGAGCACCTTGCAGATAATGCCGGCGCTAGCGCGTCGAGGCAAGCTCGTCATTTGGTTCGCAACGACTGTCCGCAGCCCGCTCGAGCATGGCTGACCAGCCCGCGCTCAACGAGTTCACGGCGAGACCATCCGCCATGCAGGCGGGCGACGCCGGCTCGCTTCAGCTCGTGGTAGAGGCCGACCGCATTGCGGTTGGAGAAGACGGCGGCCTCGCCGGTGAAGGCGATGATGCGGGCCAGCGCGTCAACTGCCTCGCGCGAGACCCCGTTCCCCTTGCCGTAGCGTGAGATTTCGATGCCGCGCGATGCGATCGCCTCGGCGGTTTCCTCGAAGCCGGCGCCGAGGATCTCGCCGGCGTCGCGCATGGACACGTGCGTGAACCTCAGGAAACTCTCGTCCCGCTCGCGCTGGCAGAGCGGGAGCTTGGGCAGTCTGGCTGGATCGACATGAATGCTGCGTGCGGTCGCCGGCTGGGTCCCGGCCACGTAGTATGGGATTCGCCTCCCAAGCAATGCCGCCAGCACGCGACCCCAGGGCTTTTCACCCGGATACCTGATCATCGCGCTCCGCAGCGTGATGATCCCCGGGGGCGGTTGGTGACGGATGGCGATGGAATCGAGTTCGCGAGCGAAATTCTCGACGGACGTGGCGTCCAGCTTCTGACCCTGGAGGATCACGACGCCCGGATGATTCAAGGCCGTGAGCAGAGCAGTGTCCGAGCTGTCGGGGCCGTCGCTCGCGGTCGGGACCGGCTGGGGGAATGCGATCTGGCTGATGGCGTAGACGGGGATCTCGAACCGGGCGGCGACGGATTCCGCGGTCGTGGAAGTGCGAAGCAGGTTCCGCAGCGCATCCACGTCGTCTGCGTCATACCGCACGCGCTTGCGTTGTCCGCCCGGCAACTCCTCGAAGCGGACTGCCTTGGCGTCGCGAAGCTGTTTCAGCTGCTGCGACGAGGTCCAGAGTTGGATGTTCGTCTCCGTCGCCGTGTAGTAGCGCGTGTCCTTCGCGAAGGTCTGGACCTTGCGACCATCGATGTCGGGGAACGCGAGGGCGACGAGGCGCCCTTCCTCCATGTGCTGACGTTGCGCGATCCATCGGATATCGCGACGCATGGTCTCATAGGCGGCCACGTCGCCGGCGATCGCGTCAAGCCGCCTGTCGGCGAACGCCTGCATGGAGGCGGGCCACCGCCGCAGCAGCGCCGCCCCCGTCGCAACCACCTTCACCACCACGTCCGGCCCTGCCTCCGCCAACTTCTCGACGCCCCCTCCTCGTCGACCGGACGTCGCGACGATCCCCGCGCGCAGTGCCACACCCACCAGCGCCGTGCGCGAGAAGGACTGGATGACCGAGGGCAATTGTTCGACCGCTTTCGCGCCGGCGTCCGGATCCCGCGACATCAGATCGGCGAAGAGGCGGTAGTCGTCGGCCGCATAGAGCGGCAGCGGCGGGGCCTTCGACGGTGCGATCTGCTTGCCGCAGCCTTCGCAGGCGTCGAGCCCCCGGGTCCAGCGCCACCCCAGGGGTCCGCAATCCGGGCAGGCGTCGACGAGCAGTTCGAGGGATTCCGGGCAGTAGGGCAGCAGCAGGTTGAGCCAGTCGCTGCGATGGTATGGCCCCTTGCGCAATGACACCGGGCTTATGCGGCGTCTCTCCAGGTCGAACGCGGACCTGGGCGCAACGAGATCGCCCAGAACGATGCGATCTCGTCGGTCGGACCATGTGAAGGCGATCGTGTGAAGGTTCGCCGGCTCGGTGCGGATGACGCGCGCGATGCGATCGAGCATGTCGGTTGGGGCGCACTGTATCAAGCCGATCCTGGCGACATGGACGCCGCCGCCTTCGAGCGCGGTGGCGATCCTGGGGAGTCGGTGCTCCCGGCAGGCGGCGGCGAGTGCACCGATCACGCTTTCGCGGGGCCCGGGATCGTATTCGAACCGCAGGCGCTTGAACGGGGCCTCGGCGACCTTCACGAGCCGCCGCGATTCGAGAACGGATCGTGGAGCACCCACTTCAGCTTCATGGCGAAGCCCCGGGTCGCGACGCTCATGTCGTGCCGTTCGATCGCGGGCGATCCGCGACGCAGCGCGTGCTGCGCCGCCTCGCACACCACACGGCACACGCGACCGACGTGCCCGCTGCTGACCGTCACGAGTTGGGTCCGGAAGCCAATCTTGTTCAGGCCGCTCAGCTCGTCGATGATCCCGCCCTCGACCATCGACTGGTCGAGGCGTTCGCAGAAGGTGAGGAAGAGTTCCTTGTCGTGAGCGTCGCCACGGGGATTGAGCGGCCTCAGCTCGAGCGGCGTGCCGAGGCGGGAGGCGAACTTGCCGTTCTTCTCGAAGAACTTCTCCGCGTCCTCGTCACCGACTAGGATGAGCGGCAGGATGCCGCGGTTCAGGAACGTCTTGAAGCGGTCGGTGACCTGTCGGGCGTCGGTCGTCTTGCGATCGAGGTGCTGGACCTCGTCACCGACGATCCCCTCCACGCCGAGCCTGCGAGACATGGTGAGGATGCGATCCTCGAGGTCCTCGATCTTCGCGTTGCGGTCGTTCCAGTGGTCGTCGCCCATCTCGTATAGGATGCGGCGGAGCCAGGTGGCGACCGATGTCGTCTTGTCCAGCTCGATGCACAGGATCTGGTGTGGATTGGGTGGCAGCCCCGCCTCGGCCCGCCTCAATGCCGCCATGCGAACGAGATGTTCGATCATGCGCGACTTTCCGGCGTTGCTGTGCTCGGACAGGCAGCGGCCGTCGATCGGCCCACCAAGAAGCGACTGCATGGATTTGAGGTAGCTGAGCAGCTGCTCTACCACGATGGTCTGGGGCTCGTGCTCGATGTAGTTCGTCTTGAAGAACGGCACGACCGCCTCGACCCGCGCGTTGCGGGCCGGGTCGGTGAACACCGGCTTGGGATCGCCGCGGACGGGCGGCGGCTGGACGCCGAGCGGATCCTTTTTCGCGTTGGTCACGCATCATCTCCCGAAGAGGAATTCTCGGAGCGGCGGTCATCGTCCGCGTCCCAGTCGATGCCGCCGTCCAGGTCCTCCTGCTCCTGGTCGGCGGCGAGCATGTCGAGGTTGGATCGGGGTGCGGGATCGAGTCCGCCCCAGTCGCCTGCCGGGCCACGGTTGGTGTCCGCGCGCGCGTCCGTGCCGTCGTCCGGTGCGTCTGCGGAGCGCGACTGCGTGGGACCGAGCGGAACGTCCGCTCGCTTCGAGCCGCCTATGTCCGTCGGGATCATGAAGGCGGAGAAGTCGGTGAGATCGGGATCGTCGGCGACGTTGCGCGCCTTCGCGCGCACCTCAGCACGCTCGAGGACCGCCCCTGCCTTCTTGGCGATGGCATAGGGCAGATTGTGCAGATCCTCCCACTGCTGCTGAAGGGATTCCGCCCGGCGCAGGGCTTTCTGCTCGGCCGTCTGCGCGCCGGTGCTGCCCGCGATCACGCAGGACTGGTGGAACTTGTGCTCGAACCGGGTGAGGAACTGGGTGTAGTCGGGATCGTCGGACCAGAGCTCGACGAAGTCGTTGCCGGCCTCGTCCACGATCTCGATGATGTCGAGGTTCCAGTCGAAGACGCGCAGCCACACGTCGCACCGCGCGGTGCCTTCCAGCCGTTTGGAGAACGCCTGGGCGGCGAGGTTGCTCGACAGCGTCTGCGTCACGCCCTCGCGGTTCCACCTGTAGGTGATGTTGTCGTGGACGACGCCATCGGTGGTGAGAACCCCGGGGACCGTTCGCGCGAGGTTGCGCCGGACGTCCTTGGGGTCGCTGAAGCGGGTCCGCTGGGCCGAGATGAACTCGAGCATGACGTCGTTGGGCTTCCGCCAGCCGATGGCCTCGTGCGCTGTGTCGTTCCACTCGAGCCGTAGCGCCTCCAGCTTCTGCGCGAAGCTGGCGCGGGTCATTGCCGCCTCCTTCATCGGATCGCGGCGGATCGAGCGCCGGCGGCTACGGGCGGACAGAACAGTGCCGGGTTCGCCTTCCAACCTGTGCTTCAGCCATCCGAAATAGTTCTCGACGTTGGACTTCTCGTCCGACCCGTATCTCTTCGCCAGTTCGACGCGTCCGATGACGCTCGCCAGGTTTCCGATCGCGGACGGCGGTATGATGGCCTTGTCGTTGTCGCCGCGCAGCAGGCCCTGACGGCCGAAGAACAGCACGCGCATGGGATCGGCCGCCATCTGCTCCTTGGTAAGCACGGGGGGCGTGAGCGCACCCATGAGCGCGTACATCCCCATTTCGGACCGATAGGGTCCGCTGAAGGGCGTGGTTGGATATGCGAAGAGCGCGCAGGCATCGATGACCTGCACGATCTTCATCTTGTTGCTGGGGATCTCGGCGTCGGCCGAGAACAGACACACCTGCTCGAACTCGGTGCCGTCGATGTAGGCGAGCTGGAACGGACGGGTGATGGGCATGCTCTCGCCCGAGGCGAGGAAATAACGATTGGCTTCATGCGGCCCGTGCTTGGACGTCCAGGCCTCCATGTCCTCGCACTTGTTGATGCGGTTCACGACCGTGCTCTTGTGCGGCGGAGCGTCGCCGATGCCGGTGGCACCCGCGTCCTTCAGCCGGTGCCAAGCGGCGACGGTCAGCGAATAGGCGTCCATCTTCTTGATGGCGTCGACGGACCAGTGCAGCGCCATGGCCTGATGGACGAGCCGGTCGACGATCCGCGGCAGCGGCGAGCGGCCCTTCTCACGGCCGCTGCGGTTCATCATGACGCCGACCTTCTCGCCGAAGGCTTCGAGATTGTTCATCCAGCGGATGATCGAGCGGCCCGATGCGACCTCGTCGTCCGGATACATCTCCTTGGCGAAGTCCTCGAGCGCCGTCGCGGATTTGGGCTTGCCCTGGGCGAGCGCCGCCAGCGCGAGCTCGTATTTGCGGACGGCCTTGGGCTGCTTGGCGAGGCAGGCCGTCCGGTCCCAGCCGAGATAGCGTCCGCGCCATTCGGTGAGCGTCGCCTCGCTTGCGGTGAACTCGCGCAGACGCCCCGCCGCGAACTCGTCCAGCAGCCACTGGACGGTCGGTCGCACCATCACGCCCGGGGCCGCCTCGACGAAGAACTCGTCGTCGGTCCCTTCGATGACGAAGCGCAGGACGAAGTCGTCCACCTCCTCGACGAAGGAGATCCGCGTGCCGTCGTGCGCGAAGACGGTGCCGGCGGGGATGCGCAGCGGACTCGGCATCAGGCGACCTTCCGCTGGAAGCGCGCGAGCAGCTCGCGGAGCGCGAACGCGCTCGCGGGTCGCGGCGCCGTGACGAGCGTGTCGGCGGTCGGCTCGGACGAAAGGTCGAAGTCGACCACGCGCCGCATGAGCATCGCGTAGAGCTTGTCGACCGCGTGCGCGCGGTGGCCGCCGAGGGCGGCGACGACGTCGGCGTAGCGGGCCCGGCCGCCGGCGGCCATGACGGCCGCGCGGGCCCGGCCGCCGTCGGTCGACGGATCGAAGGTCGTCAGGCGGGCCTCCATCGCGATGCCGTGCGCCTTCTGCACCTCGTCCCTGCGAAAGACTGTCCCCTTAATTCTGAGCAGCGTGTCCATGCCCGAGGCCGACATCGCCATGTCGATCCGCTCGAGCGGACGTCGGATGCCTGCCGCTTGGAACCACGCGTCGTCCGACTTGATCTCGCCGAACCGGACGCTGTGGTCGTCGTATTCGATCCCGACGTCGGGATACTTGTGGATCACGCGGCCGTCCGCGCGGCGGAACGTCAGCCGGAGCGGCTGGAACTGGAAGTCCAGGTAGCGCGGCGACATTTCCAGATGGTCGGCGACCGCCGGCTCGTTCGGCCCCTCAAAGAATTGGAGGCGCTGCGGCTTCTCGAAAAAGCCGGCGCTCGTCCCATAGTCCTTGTCGTAGGTCATGCCCGTGCGCACCATGCCGAGATCATCCGCGGCCTCGATGCCGATCAGCACCCAGCGAGCCGGGTCCTTCACCCCGTTGAGATGGTCGGCGACGACGTGCCGGTGCGGCACGCGCATCACCCGATGCCGAGGGGGACGCCGCGACGGGCTCCAGCCCGCGAGCGGATGCGCGTGGGTGAAGACGGGGAGCCGCGAGGTCGGGACACTCGGTGCACCCGCGGCTGGCGAGCCACCCGCGGCAGCCATCGACTGTTCGGTTTCTACATCCCCGTTCCGCTGTTCGTCTCGCAACATCCGCGACGCCTTTCACAACCTGCGTGGCGGAGCGGCAGCGTCGCCGACGCCGCAACGACTCAACCAGTCGCATTCTTATTCGGAAGTTGCATATATATGACTTGAACGATGCGGCAATGAAAAACTCGCGTTTTTATTCGACAATGGCGCCTTCGATGGTTAATGAGCGCGGATGGAAACGGACCGCGATCGCGAGGTTTCGCTGCCGTCGGAGCTGGTCGCGGCCTTTCAGGATCGTGCGGCCGGCGAGGCGGATGTCTGGCGGCGCCTTACGCCGGCGCAGAGGGCGCGGGCTTTGGCGCGCTTCGCGGCGCTGCGGCAATGGGATGGCGGCCGCGGCGAGTTGGACGTCGTGTCCGCCGCCGCTCTCGCGGGCGACATGAGCGTCAGTCGCTTCTACCGCATCGCCGCCGAATGGCGCGACACTCCGTCGCTCGCGTCGCTCGGCGTCTTCGCGCGCGCGGGCGCGCGCAAGTCCAAGGTCGACAGCGACGTTCTGGAAGCGTTGAGCGATGCCGCTCGCCAGGTGGTCCTGCTGTTCGGCGACATGTCGACCAGCGCCTTGGTCGACAGGATGGTTCGCTTCGCGCGCCTGCCGGAGGGCGCGAAGGTCCCCGGCATGACGAAGCTGCGCGAAATCGTGCAGGCGGAGCAGCGGCGGATCGCTTCCTCGATGCCGCTCGGTCAGGTGCTTCTGTCCGATTGCGTCGCGACATCGCTGCCTCGTGTCGATGGGCGGCCCCACATCGCCTTCCTCTGCATGGATGCGGGAACCGGCGCGGTGCTGGGCGTCGGCGTCGGCGCGATCGAGGCGGTGATTCGCGGCCACAACGGCGCCGCCAACGACGCGCTGCGGACGATCGAACGCGAGGGCGGGCGGTGGCGCTGGTCGAACGTGTTCTCGGTGATGCGCATCACGGCCGGCGAGGACATCGACCGGATCTCGAGCGTCATGCACGAGCTGAATTCCCGGTTCAGGGATACCCACTTCATCCTTGAGCGCGGCGAGCGACGCTATGGTCGGATGATCGCCAGGACGCTCGGTCCTCGCCTCGGCAAGGTGACCTTCACGCCCACGCGCACCCTGGCGGGCGATGCGCTCGCCGCGAATAGCGACATGACCGCCTGGACCGAGGCTGACGCATACGACGCGCTACGCCGCGCCGCCGACGCGCACAACGACGCGCTGGACCTGTCTCGCGCGGGAGCGCCTGAACCGCCGCCGCACCTTTACAAGGCGTTGGCGACGCTGGGCGGCAAGCACGACTAGGTCGGTTCGGCGGCTACCGTATCGCCGCTGATCACCTCGTTGTGGCGGCGGATGGCGCGTTCCACCTCGGTCGCCGCGGCGTCACCGTCCAGCGGTTTGACGGATCGGGCAGCCAGCAGGCGATCCGGGTTGGCGGTGTGCGGCCGGTGCAGGATACGCAGCCCGCCGACCATGCGGCCCAGGTTGCTGGCGATCGTCGTCCCTGTGGACCTTCCGCCAAGGAGCGGTTCGCGGCCGAGACGCGCGAGGTGCACCGGCAGCACTTCTTCGCGGTCGGCGGCGGAGACCTCGACCTGCAGGTCGGCGGGGACGTCGCCCATGGTCGCGAACGCTCGGGCGAGCGCCAGTGCCGCACTGCCGCGCTTGCCGGGGTCCAGTGAGACGTCGCTGCCGATGATCGTCCGTTCGGGCAGGAGCATCGCGATCGCGACTTCGGGAAACATGTTGCCGTCGCCGTGCAACGTGGGCAGTTCGGCCCATACGCGTCCAACCACGATGCGGCGCGGCTCGTTGGTCCGGATGGGGCTGGTGGCGCGCGCGTCCATGACATAGGTCCACAGGGCGCCGCGCGAGGGCGTGACGGTGCCCGCTGCCTCGCATCGTCGTGCCACCTCGCGGAGCAGGTCGGCCAGCTTCGCATCCGCGCCGAGTTCGCCGATGACCTCGACCACGATTGACCGCGATTTCTCGGGCACGCCGTCGCGCCGCGTCCTGGGCCGCCCGCGCTCTCCCGCCCCGACCATCTGCGGCTTGCGGTGGAGGCGCCAGGCCTTGGCCAGCCGGTAGAACTGGGCGACGCCGATGCCGATCTCGCCGGCATGCCGTTCCGCATCGGCGCGCGTCGGGCGCTCGATGGCGAGATAGCGGTCCAGCACGCCGATCCGGCGCCTGACCTCGCCGCGACGCAGCGGGTCGATACCCGACAGGTCGAGTTCGCTCATGCTCTTTTCCTTCTCGTAAGGCTCTTCCCCGCCCCTCCCCCCGGACTGGCAGTCAGGTGCCGTCAGCTTGACGGCGCGATCGCGCTCGGGACGGCGCTCCCGATCCGCCTCGCATCGACGCGGCGGCGCTGGCCGAAGCGCGGCCACTCGTCGCGGACCGATCTGAAGCGCGCCGCGCCAGCCGTCGCCAGCCGGGCGTGCGACGAGCGCCCCCGCTTCGGCGAGGCATGCCCGAACGGGCGCTGGAACGATCGAGGGCTAAGGGCGTCCGGCGCGTATCAGAAGGCAGATCCACCTATGGCAGACACCGGAACATCCATGACGCGCACCATCGATCGCCGCCAGCTTCTGCGCGGTGCCACGCTGACCGGCGGCGGCCTCGCTCTCGCGGCCTACATGCCCGCCTGGGCGCAGTCGGTATCCGCAGGGATCGTCAAGCCGCTGCCGACGGTGTCGGGCGAGGACATCACCCTGCGCATCGCGCACCAGATGATGATGATCGACGGTCGCGAGAGCCACGCCATCGGCATCAACGGCACGGTGCCGGCCCCGCTCATCCGCCTGCGCGAAGGCCAGAACGTGCGGCTGCACGTCGAGAACGCGCTCGACGAGGACAGCTCGATCCACTGGCACGGGCTCATCCTGCCGTTCCACATGGACGGCGTGCCCGGCGTCAGCTTCCCCGGCATCAAGCCGCGCTCGACCTTCACCTACGAATTCCCGATCGTGCAGTCGGGCACCTACTGGTATCACAGCCATTCGGGCCTGCAGGAGCAGCTCGGCCACTACGGCCCGATCGTCATCGACCCCAAGGGCGTCGACCCGATCCAGTCGGACCGCGAGCACGTGATCGTGCTGTCCGACCACAGCCAGATGCACCCGCACATCATCTTCAAGAAGCTCAAGCAGCAGGGCGGCTACTTCAACTTCCAGAAGCAGACGCTGGCCGGCCTGCTCGCGGGCAAGGACCAGTCGGCCAAGGAACGGCTGGAATGGGGCGCCATGCGCATGGACCCCACCGACGTCGCCGACGTGACCGGCAGCACCTACACCTATCTCGTCAACGGCCACGGCCCGCGCGACAACTGGACCGGCCTCTTCCGCCCCGGCGAGCAGGTGCGGCTGCGGATCATCAACGCTTCGGCTATGACCACCTTCAACTTCCGCATCCCCGGCCTCAAGATGACGGTCGTCCAGGCCGACGGCCTGCCGGTCCGCCCCGTCGCCGTCGACGAGATGCAGATCGCGGTCGCCGAGACATACGACGTCATCGTCCAGCCCGCCGATGAGCGCGCCTACACGATCGTCGGCGAAAGCGTCGACCGGTCCGGCATGGCGCGCGCCACCCTCGCGCCGCGTGAGGGCATGGCCGCTGCCGTCCCGCCGCTGCGCCGCCGACCGCTCGCCGACATGAAGGACATGGGCATGGGCGGCATGGACCACGGCTCCGGCGGATCGATGGCGGGCATGGACCATTCCGCCATGGGCCACGCCAAGCCGGCAGGCGCGGCGGCACCGGCATGTCCGCCGGAACACGCCGCCATGGGCCATTGCAAGCCGACCGGCGACGCTGCGACCGGCGGTGGTCAGCAGGGCGCGATGGACCACGCGTCGGGCGGCATGGATCACTCGATGCGCGACTTCTCGGTCGCGCCGGAGGTCAAGAAGACGCCGACCGTGCAGACCATTTCGCCGATGCCGGTCGACCGGATGGGCGAGCCGGGTCAGGGCCTCGAGGACGTCGGCCACAAGGTTCTGGTCTACACCGACCTGATGGCGGTCGACCGCAACCCGGACGTGCGCGCGCCCGACCGGTCGATGCGCATCCACCTCACCGGCAACATGGAACGCTACATGTGGGCGTTCGACGGCGAGAAGCTCAGCGAGGTCAGGAAGCCGATACCGTTCCTGAAGGACGAGCGGGTGCGCGTCACGCTGGTCAACGACACGATGATGGGTCACCCGATCCATCTGCACGGGCACTTCTTCGAGCTCGTCACGGGTCATGGCGAGTTCGCGCCGCGCAAGCACACGATCCAGGTCCAGCCGGGCGGCACCGCCACGTTCGACGTCACCACCGATGCCGTCGGCGACTGGGCGTTCCACTGCCACATGCTCTACCACATGCACGCCGGGATGATGCAGGTCGTCTCCGTCCGGCCGCGCGACGGAGATACGAAATGAGCCTCGTCCTCAGCGCCATGCTGCTGGCTTCGGCCGCCCAGTGCACGCCCGAACACGCGGCGATGGGCCATTGCAAGATGCCCGTGCCCGCCAAGCCGAAGGCTGCGGCGGCCAAGCCCGCGCCGAAGGCGAGGCCGAAGCCGAAGGCTAAGCCGAAGCCGGCGGTCAAGGCGCCTGCGCGTCCGGCACCGCGTGCCTCAACGTCGCCATCATCCGCCGCGGCGGCCCCAGGTGCGGCACCGATCGATCCCTCGTGCCCGCCCGAGCATGCGGCGATGGGCCACTGCACGCCCAAGACGTCGGCGGCGCAACAGTCGGCACCCGCTGCGGCTGCTGCACCTGCACCTGCGGCCGCGACCGATCCCGATTGTCCGCCCGAGCATGCCGCGAAGGGTCACTGCACCCCCAAGGCGACCGCGCCTGCCGTCTCTTCGGCCCCCATGGGCAAGGGCGGCACCGCGCTGCCGGCCGGGAACGCACCCGCGCCCGCTGCGCCGGAGGCGAACTACGCCGATCGCGTGTGGGGCCGCGACGCGATGGCACCCGCGCGGACGGCACTGCGCCGCGAGCATGGCGGCATGTCGTATTCGCAGCTGATGCTGAACCTTGCCGAGGTGCAGTTCCGCGACGGCCGTGACGGCTACAGGTGGGACGGCGAGTTCTGGTATGGCGGCGACATCAACCGCCTGACGATCAAGAGCGAGGGCGAAGGGACGTTCCGCGAGAATACCGAGGGCGAGGTGCAGGCGCTCTACAGCCGGGCCGTCGGGCCCTATTTCAACCTGCAGGCCGGCGTCCGCCAGGACTTCGGGCCCGGCCCGGACCGCACCTACGCCACGGTCGGCTTCGAAGGGCTCGCACCTTACTGGTTCGACGTCGAAGGCGCGCTGTTCCTGTCCGACAAGGGCGACGTGTTCGGGCGCCTGGAAGGCTATTACGACCAGCGCATCACTCAGCGGCTCGTGCTGCAGCCTCGCGTCGAGTTGAACCTGTCGGCGCAGGACGTGCCGTCCAGCGGCCTGGGGTCCGGACTGACGGACGCGGAAGCCGGGCTGCGGCTGCGCTACGAGATCAAACGCGAGTTCGCGCCCTATGTCGGCGTGTCGTGGGAGCGCAGGCTCGGCGACACGGCGCGCTATGCCCGCGCCGCGGGCGAGGGCACCGGCGGCTTCAGCGTGGTGGCGGGCGTTCGCGCCTGGTTCTGATTGGCCGGGGGGCGAGCGGGCAGCAGGGAGTAGCCGGATGAAGAACCCCTATGTGAACCTCGCGGTGCAGTCGCTGGTCGGCGGCATCATCATGTATTTCGTCATGTTCGTGATGATCGACCGCCTGTCGAGCTTCTACAACAACCTCAACATGTTCTACATGGCGCTGATGATGGTCACGCCGATGATCGTGCTGATGATCGTCGCCATGCCGCACATGTTCCCGTCGAAGCGCGCCAACGGCTTGCTGCTGGTCGGATCGATCGTCGTGTTCGTCGCGAGCTTTGCGCTCATCCGCACGCAGACGACGATCGGCGACACGGCGTTCCTGCGGTCGATGATCCCCCACCACTCGGGCGCGATCCTGATGTGCCGCGAGGCGTCGCTGCGTGACCCCGAGCTGAAGACGCTGTGCCAGGACATCATCCGCTCGCAGCAGCAGGAAATCGATCAGATGAAGGGCATGCTTGCGCGCCAGTGAGGCGCGCCTGACGTCAAGGGGGGCGAATGCGAAGCACGAGGATGCAGCTGCACATAGGCGCGAGCCGGCTTCACCGCTGGCTGGCGCTCGTCGTGGGGGTTCAGCTCCTGCTCTGGTTCACCAGTGGTCTGGTGATGAGCCTGCTGCCGATCGAGCGCGTGCGTGGCGAGCATCTCGTGCAGCGCGAACCCGCCGGGGTGCTTCCGACGCGGTCCTATGCCCCGCTGGAGCGGATCGCGGCGGGATCGCAAATACGCAGCGCGCGCTATCGCCTGCTTCTCGATCGGCCGATCGTCGAGATCGAGACCGCGCCGGGCACGTTTCGGATTCACGATGCCTTGACCGGGGCGCTGCTTCCCGCGGTCGGTGCCCCGGCCGCGGGCGAGATCGCATCGGCCGCCTACACGGGCCGACCGAAACCCCTGTTCGAGGTGACCCGAGTCACTGCCAACACCGCCGAGTATAAGGGACGGCTGCCCGCCTGGCAGGTCGCGTTCGCCGATCCGGATGCGACGCGCGTCTATGTCGACGAGGCCGGGCGGATCGCCGCCGTGCGCACCGAAACTTGGCGCTTCTACGACTTCTTCTGGGCGCTCCACATCATGGACTGGAGCGAGCACGAGAACTTCAACACGCCATGGCTCAAGGCCTTCGCCGCCGGGGGGCTTCTGCTCGCGATCGCCGGGACGATCCTGCTCTATCTGCGCTGGCCGAGAAAAAGGCGCCGCAGGGCGGAGGGGTAGCCGGCGCTCCCCCGTATGGTGGATGAGCGGGGCAACTGGAGAGTTCGTGTGAAAAAAGCAGTCCTGAGCGCCATCGCCCTCGCCGCCATCGCGGGCGGCACCGCCGTTGCGCAGCAGAGCGGCCATGCCGGTCACCGCCAACCGGGCGGAATGACGATGCAGGCGACGCCTGCCAATCCATATCCGCCGGCCGAGATGCGGATGCACGAGAAGATGATGGCCGCCGTCGGCGCCGACGCGACGGAGACCTGGGTCCGCAAGATGATCGAGCACCATCGCGGCGGCATCGAGATGTCGCGCATCGTGCTGCGCGAGACCCGCGACGCCCGCGTCCGCCAGATGGCGACGAAGACCATCGCGGACCAGACGCGGGAAGTCGGGCAGCTCAACGCGTGGCTGCGCGCGCGCGGCAAGCGCACCCAGTGACCCCCCGGCCCCCGCTGCGGCGGGGGCCACCGGCCGCTTCCCAATCGAGGCGCCCGACTGTTCGGGATCGGACTGAGCCTGTATAGGCGCCGGTCAATTTACCTTCACCCGGGGCAGCCCATGCACCACGCTCAGACCAGCGCGCATGTGCACGAACACGTGTTCCTGGGCGACGCACATGACCATCACGCCCGGCGCACGCGCTACGTCGTCGTCCTCACCGCCGCCATGATGGTCGTCGAGATCGTCGCCGGCTGGCTCACCGGCTCGATGGCGCTGCTTGCCGACGGGTTCCACATGGCGACCCATGCAGGGGCGCTCGGCGTCGCGGCGCTCGCCTACGGCTATGCCCGCCGCCACGCTTCCGATGCGCGCTTCACCTTCGGGACCGGCAAGGTCGGCGAGCTCGCCGGGTTTGCAAGCGCGCTCGTGCTGGCCCTCATAGCGCTTGGGATCGGGGCGGAGTCGATCATGCGCCTCTTCGCGGTGTCGACCATCGCCTATGGCGAAGCGCTCTGGATCGCGGTTCTCGGCCTCGCCGTGAACCTCGTCAGCGCCTGGCTGCTCGGTGCCGATCACCACCACGGGCATTCGCACGGACATGACCACCATGGTCACGATCACCATGCCCACGGGCACGGCCATCACGACAACAACCTGCGTTCCGCCTACTTCCACGTCCTGGCCGACGCGCTGACGTCGGTCCTGGCCATCGTCGCGCTGCTCGCGGGGCGCTATCTCGGGTGGGCCTGGGCCGACGCCGCGATGGGCGTCGTCGGCGCCATCGTCATCGCCCGCTGGTCATGGGGCCTGCTGCGCGACACCGGCCGGGTGCTGGTCGACGCAAGCGCGAATCCAGGGCTCGAGCAGGAGATCCGCGAAGGCATAGAGGACGGCGATGCGGTCATCACCGACCTGCATGTCTGGCAGGTCGGCCCCGGCAAGTTCGCAGCGATCGTCTCGCTCGTCGCCGACCAGCCACTGTCACCGGCCGAATACGCCGCGCGGGTGACGATCCACGAGGAACTGGTCCACGTCACGGTGGAGCCGCACCGCTCCACCGGCGGACACCCGCAATTCCGGGCGGCTTGATTTGCGGGGGCGGCATGGCCGCCCCCGCCCCGATCACTTCTTCGGAGTGCCCGACATGTCATGGCCGGCGTGATCGCCGCCCTTCTTCATGTCATGGCAGCAGTCCGACTTCTTGCCGCCCTTCTCCTTGCAGCAGTCCGCGCCTTCCTTGCAGCAGGCCATGTCCTTGCAGCAGTCGGCGGTGGCTGCAGCCGCAGCGCCGGAGATGGTCAGCGCCAACGCTGCGCCCATGATCTTCAACGTGTTCATGTGATATTCCTCAAACTCGATGTTCGTGTGCGAAGTCGGCGGGTCACGCTCGAGGAGGGGGCGGGATCAGCGCTAGGCTCATGCCGGCCATCACCAGCCCACCGGTTTCCAACGCTGCCGGAGGCTTAGGCGCCGAGGCCTGAGGTGAAGGTGACATCGGGGGCACGGCCACGCAGGCGGCGCCACAGGTCGCCTGGACGTTCTTGCGATCGCCGTCCTTGCTGCGTTCATGGGACCCAGCCATGCCATGGCAATCCATGTTAGCATCGGCGCGTGCTTGCGCGACTAGCGGGACTGGCTGGAGCATCCCCGCACACGCGGGGCCCGCGCGCACAACGAGCATGACGCCGATGAGCGCCAAGGCAAGCATGCGGAACGGGTGTGATCCGGACATGGCGACCGTTTTAATGCAGCGGCGTGGCAGCCACAACACTCGATCCAGCAAAGGCGGGCGCTTGCTCATTCGCTAGCGGATCTGGGATGGGCTGGCTGCCGGGGCATGCGCGACAGCGCATCGCGGAGACGGCCGGTGTGGCGCTCGGTGCACCAGGCGAACGCCCAGCAGAACGCGACGGTGATCGAGACGGCGGCAGCCACCATGGCCATACCGACGGTCGTTGGTGGCAGGCGCTGCTCGTTTATGACGATGCCGGCCATCAGCGCGAGCAGCGGGAAGTGGACCGCGTAGAGCGAGAAGCTCGCCTTCGAACCGTAGGACGCCAACGGCCGGGCCCATGCAGGCAGGGCCGGATCGACGCGCATCAGCGTGTGGAGAAGGACCGCGAACGCCGCGGCGAGCGGCAGCTCCAGGCCGTCCAGCCCGCGTAGCCGCACGACGACGAGCATCACGGCGAACATCAGCGCGGAAAGGACCAGCCAGCCGCGCGGCGGGGGCGCCTTCGCATCGCGCTCACCGTTCGCCCAATGGAGCAGCGTGCCGCAGAGCCAGCAGCCGAAGCTGATCGCCAGATGTGGGTTGAACGCGATCAGGCCGGCGGTGATCAGCAGTGGCGAGGGCCGGCGCGAGCGCAGGCTGACCGCCAGCGCGGGAAACCAGATGTAGAACCAGAACTCGAACGCCAGGCTCCAGAGCGGCCCGTTGCTGCCGAACGGCGCCACCAGGATGGTCTGCAGGAAGAGGAGGTTGCCGAGCAGCGTCCGCCAGCTCAGCGTGTCGGCGAGGTCCGGCCGCATGACGTATGTGTCGGTTAGGCCGCGGTGGGTGGTCGAGCCGAGAAGGTCGAGCCCTATCCAGTCGAGCATACCGCCGAGCGCCAGCGCGGGCACCAGCACGATGCCGAGGCGCGAGAGGCGGTCGATCAGATAGGGTTGCCAGCGCCAGCCGCCATCCAGCCGCCGGCTCACGCTGCGCGTGATCCAGAAGCCGCTCAGGACGAAGAAGAGGATGACGCATGCGTGCGCATAGCCGGCGAGGAAATACCCGGCCCTCGCAGGCAGGGACGCGGGCTGCCGATAGTCCTCGATGAGCAGATACCACGCGTGGGCGAACGCGACCGCGGTGGCGAGCACGCATCGCATCGCGTCCATCCAACCGAAGGCACCGGCACCGGCTTCACCGTGAAGGCAGCCGTCCCGCCGGCCTTCCCGTCCTTCGTCTTTCGGTCGCTGCGCATCCCCCATGGGAGCGCATACGGCTCGTGCGGTGTCAGCCCTCGCCGCCGGAATTGGCGACCATCCGGTTCGGGTGGACGTGCAGGCGTCAGTTCCGGCCGAGCAGCTGCGCCAGGGTCAGCCGGGCCCGCCGGATGCGCGTCTCGACGGCCTTCTCGCTGATCGCGAGCACCTCGCTCGCCTCGGCCTGGCTGAGCCCATCGACCGCGCAGAGCACGAGCGGCTCTCGCTGTGACGACGGCAGCTGCGCCACAGCTCGGGCCAGCCGGTTGAGCTCGGCTCGGTCGGACGCCTGCACGTCCTGCAGGGGCTGGTCGTCGGCATGCAGCTCGGCGATCTCCTCGACGGGCGTGGCCAGGCCGAGCATACGCCTGACCGCGCGCCGGCGGGCCCAGTCGCGCGACTTGTTGAGCGCGATGCGCGCGAGCCACGCCGACATGGGCCGGTTCGGATCGAACCGGCGGAGCGCGCCGTGGGCCGATACGAACGTCTCCTGCACGAGGTCCAGCGCCTCGTCCGCGTCGGCGACGTTGGCGAGGATAAGGCGGTAGACCCGCTGGCGGTGCCTTCGCATGATCTCGGCGAACGCCTCGTCGTCCCCGGCAGCCGAACGGCTTGCGAGGTCGCCATCGGCGAGTGCCGCCAGATCGGCCCTCACCGGTCGCCGGTGGTCAGCGACTTGGTGACCGCGCGGTCGAATGCCGCCCTCTGCTCGGGGCGCAGCACTTCGCGCATGGCGAACACGTGCGTGAGCGTCGCCTTCTGCAGCTCGCCCATGGCGCGGTGCGACGCGTCCACGGCCGCGGCTACCTTGGGGCCATTCCCGTGCTCGGCCTCGATGGCGGCGGCGAGCCGCGCGTTGTCGGCGCGCAGCTCCGCCTCCAGCGACTTGCGCTTGCCCGCGAACTCGCGCTCGAGCTGCTCGATGCTGGCTTCCTGACTGGCATCGAGCTTGAGGTCATGGTGCAGCAGGGCGTGCAGTTCCGACGTCTGCGCATGCCGCGCCGGGATGAGCACGCGGCCGACGAACACGCCGCCGATCGCGGCGAGGAAGGCGACGACCGCGACCAGCGCGGTCCAGCGTCCGCGCGTCATCGCTCGGTGAGCAGCAGCGTCGACGGTGCGAGTGGACCCGCCACGCCGAAGGGATCGATGGGGGCGGCGCTCGCGGGCGAAGCCGCGGGGCCGGCAGTCATCGTGCCCAGCACGATCGCACCGACGGCGGCGAAGGCGACGGCGCCGATGCCGGTCCGCGCGCTCGTCCGGTTGGCCCGCACGCGATTGAACACGGCCGCGTCGATCGTGCTCAGCCCGGGATGCTCGTCGTCGGCGACCCGACGGAGTGCGGCATCGAGATCGAAGTCCATGTGGTTCTCCATTCCCCCTAATACGGGTTAGTTGCTAGCAGCCCTCGCCGGTGCGCGCAGTCGAGAAGTGCACCGACGTCCGCGAGGGTCCGAGCGGCGCGGCGCGTATTCCTCGACGATCCCTGATCTCACGATGGAGTCGAAGATGCGTTTCCAAGCTGTCGTCGCCGCTGCCGCCCTCGCGGTGATCGCGGCACCTGCCATGGCCCACCCCAAGCTGGTCTCGGCCAATCCGGCGCCGAACGCCACGGTCGCACCGACGGCGCGGGTCCAGGTGACCTTCACCGAGGCGCTGCTGCCCAAGCTCTCGGGCGCGGACATCGTGATGACGGGCATGCCCGGGATGGACTCGCACCCGCCGATGAAGATGCCTGCCAAGATGGCCGTCAGCCCTGATCGCAAGACGATGATCCTCACGCTGGCGAAGCCGCTGCCCAAGGGCACCTACCGCCTCGACTGGCACGGCGTATCGGCCGATACCCACCGGGTGAAGGGCAGCTACGCCTTCAAGGTCGCCTGACGATGGACTGGGCGGGAATCGCCATCCGGTTCGCGCTCTACCTCGACCTGATGCTAGCCTGCGGCCTGGCAGCTTTCGCGCTGACCGCGCCGGCTGGCACCGCCAGGGTCATGCCGCTGCGCGCGGTGCTTGTCGCGTGCGGGTGCCTTGGTCTCGTGCTTTCCGCAGGCGGCCTGCTCGTCATGACGGCGGCGATGGCGGGCACGACCCTGGCGCAGGTCGACCGCGAGACTCTGACGATGATCGTCGACGAGACGCCCTATGGCGCCGCCTGGACGATTCGGATGGTCGCGCTCGTCCTGGCGGTCGGATCGGCATCGACCATCCGCGGCGCGGAGCCCCCACCGACGCGCATCGCGGCGTCGGCGATCGCCTTCGGGCTGGCGGTCGCCACGCTTGCCTGGGGCGGACACGGCGCGATGAGCGAGGGCGCGCTCGGCCTTCTTCACCTGGGCGCGGACATACTCCACCTGCTCGGGGCGGCCATCTGGATGGGATCCCTTCTCGGCCTCGTCCTGCTCGTCGCCAGACCGGCGGCAAGGATCGACGCCGGGCATCTCGATCTGTCCTGGCGCGCGCTTCACGGCTTCTCGCGCGCGGGCACGGCGGCGGTGGCGATCATCGTCGTCACGGGGGTCGTGAACGGCTGGCTGATCATAGGGCCCGACGGTATGCCCAGCCTGCCCTTCACGCTTTACGGCCAGCTGCTGCTTGCCAAGCTGGGCGCGTTCGCCGCGATGGTGGGGCTGGCATCCTTGAACAGGTTTCGGCTGACCCCGGCCCTTGGATCCGTCGCGTCATCGGGGGCGGCGCGACGTGAGATCGGCGCGTTGCGGCTGAGCCTGGCGTTCGAGGCCGCGCTGGGTATCGCGGTGCTGGCGCTCGTCGCGTGGCTGGGCACGCTGGAGCCGGTCTCGGCGGCCGGATGACGGTGCGGGCAGCTGCGCGACGGCTGCCCGCACGGCCTCACATTCCGCCCATGCCGGTCAGCATCCAGACCGCCATCGCGATCATGCCGAGATTCTCGGTCAGGCTGACGAAGCCGAGCGGCACGTTCGAGCTGCCGCCGACGCACGCGCACTTGAGCTCGCGTTTGTCGATGTAGACCGCCTTGAAGACCGAGACGGCGCCGACCGTGCCGATGAACAGCGCGATCGGGATGGAGAGCCAGTTCAGCGCGCCGGCCACCATGAGGACGCCGGCCAAGCCCTCGGCGAAGGGGTAGACGTAGCCGTAGCGGACCCAGCGCTTGGCGAGCAGGTCATAGTTGAGGAACATGGTCGAGAACTTCTCGACGTCCTGCAGCTTGAGCAGCGCCAGGACGGCCATGCTGAACCCGCCGAACCACTGCAGCGCGTGGAGCGTGAACGGGGATCCGAACGCCGCATGGCTTGCCGCCAGCGCGAGCAGCGCGGTCATGGCGAAGAGCGCGATCACCGGGCGGTAGCTGGTGGCGCCGGGCTCGGCGACCTGCATGCCGAAGTGCCGCCGCAGGTCGTCGTATCCACCGATGCGCCGACCATCGATGAACACCTGCGGCGTCGTCTTCACGCCGTGCTTATCCTTGAACGCGTCCGTCTCGGCGCGCGTCGTGAGATGATGGTCCTCGACCTCGAAGCCCCTGCGCCGAAGCAGGTCCAGGGCCTTGAGGCCATAGGGGCAGGTATGGGTCGGCATCACCATGCGGTGAAGGACGGCGGTGGGACGTTGGGACACGGGGCGCTCCGGTTTGCTGTTCAACTGCACCCGGCCCATATAGGGTCCGTAGTATGGTCCGGAGTCAATAGCCCATGTCGAGGATGACGATCGCACGATTGGCGGAGGCTGGCGGGGTGGGCGTCGAGACGGTGCGTTACTATCAGCGCCGGGGTTTGCTCAGCGAACCCAAGCGGCCGGGCGGCAGCGGGTTCCGCAGCTACGGCGAGCCCGACGTCCGTCGTCTGCGCTTCATCCGGTCGGCGCAGGGTGCTGGGTTCACGCTGGACGAGATCGGCGAACTGCTCGAGCTGGACGCCGTCGATGACCGCGTGCGGGCGCGCGAGCTGGCGAGGTCGCGCGTGGCGGCGCTGGATGCGAGGATCGCAGAGCTGCAGGACGCGCGGTCGGCGCTCGTTCGGCTGGCCGACGCGTGTGGCAGCGGGTCGGCAGGGGCCTGCCCCATCATCACCGCCTTCGAGCCCTGATCACCCGCGCCGCGGAAACGACCGCCACGGCCGCTGCGACGGCGTGAGGGTCAGTCCCAGCACCTGCGCCCGGCCACGAAGCCCGTCGATCGTCCTTCCCATCTCCCGGGCGATCTGCGCCGTCTGCTGGCGGGCCTCGAGTCGGACGCGGAGTTCGGCGTCGTCCTCGTCCGTCCATCGGCGCGGCGCCCGCCGCGCCGCCGGCGGCTTCTCGTCATCAGTCGTGGAGATGCTCGCTCTCCTCGCACGCCTCGCCCGGTCCCTCGGTCTGGATCGTCGCGTGCTCGATGCCGAACCGCTCGTCGATCAGCTCGGTGACGGCCTTGCGGACGGTGTCGGCATCGGCGCCCGGCGCCAAGGTGACATGCATGGTGCAGCTGACGTCGTCGTTCGACATCGACCAGACGTGGAGGTCGTGGAGGCCGGCGACGCCGGGGACGGCAGAGACCGCCGCCCGCACCTCGACCAGCCGCAGGCCCGAAGGCACGCCCTCGAGCAGGACGTTCGTCGTGTCGCGCAGCAGGACCCAGGTCCGTGGCAGCACCCACAGGCCGATCGCCACGGCGACGATCGGGTCGATCCAGGTCCAGCCGGTGAACTTGATGGCGAGCGCGCCGATGATGACGCTGACCGACCCGATCATGTCCGCCCACACCTCGAGATAGGCGCCCTTGACGTTGAAGCTGCCTTCCTTGCCCGCGGTGAGCAGGCGCATCGAGACCAGGTTCACGACGAGGCCGATCGCCGCGACGATCAGCATGCCCCAAGATTGCACCGGCTCGGGATCGGTGAACCGCTGGATTGCCTCGACGAAGACGTAGATCGCGATGCCGAACAGCAGGATCGCGTTGAACGCGGCGGCCAGGATCTCGAAGCGCCGGTAGCCGAAGGTGCGGCGGTCGTCCGGCGGGCGCTGCCCGATCCGGATGGCCATCAGCGCGATCACCAGCGCGGCGACGTCGGTGAGCATGTGGGCGGCGTCCGACAGCAGTGCGAGGCTGTTGAACACGAAGCCGCCGACGACCTCGGCCACTAGGTAGGTGGACGTGAGCGCGAGCGCCCAGCCGAGCATCTTCGCGTTCGCGCCCGCGGTGTGGTCGTGGGAATGACCGCCTGATCCGTGATCATGCGCCATGCGTCTGCACTCCTTCGATGTCGGTGGTTGCGTCCGTCGCGCTCGCCTCGATCCGCCGCTGGCCGAAGCGGGCGTAGAGCGTCGGCAGGACGAACAGCGTCAGCAGCGTGGCCGAGATCAGTCCGCCGATGACCACCGTCGCCAGCGGCTTCTGCACCTCGGCACCGGCCCCGTGCCCGAGCGCCATCGGCACGAAGCCGAGCGAGGCGACGAGCGCCGTCATCGCGACCGGCCGCAGCCTTGCCAGCGCGCCCTCGCGGGCGGCTGCCGCGCGGTCGAGGCCTCGCGCCAGCAGGTCCTGGATCGCGGACAGCATCACCAGTCCGTTGAGCACCGCGACCCCGGACAGCGCGATGAACCCGACGGCGGCCGAGATCGAGAATGGCATGCCCCTTAGCAGCAGCGCGAGGATGCCCCCGACCAGGGCCAGCGGCACGCCGGTGAAGACGATCAGCGCGTCGCGGACCGAGCCAAGCGCCCCGTAGAGCAGCAGCATAATGACCGCGAAGCAGATCGGCACCACGACCATCAGCCGGTCACGCGCCGAGGCCAGGTTCTCGAACTGGCCGCCCCATTCGAGGTAGGTGCCTGGCGGCATCTTCACCCGGGCGCCGATCGCCGCCTGCGCGTCCGCCACGACGCCCGCGACATCGCGGCCGCGCACGTTCGCCTGCACGACGACGCGGCGCTTGCCGTTCTCGCGGCTGATCTGGTTCGGGCCGTCGATGATCTCGATGTTCGCGACGGTCGAGAGCGGGACGAACCCGCCCTCGGCCGTTGGCACGGGTACCTGCGCGATGGCGGTGAGATCGGAGCGTGCCGACTCCGGCAGGCGGATCACGACCGGGAACCGCCGGTCGCCCTCGAAGATCATGCCGGCCTCGCGCCCGCCGATCGCGGCGGCGACCGTGTCCTGCACGTCGCCCGCGGTCACCCCGACCCGCGACATCGCGGTGCGGTTCGGCCGGATGTCCAGCATCGGCAGCCCCTCCGTCTGCTCGACCCGCACGTCGGTCGCGCCCTGCGTCCGGCGCAGCACGCCGGCGATCGCCTCCGCCGTCGCGTTCATCTGGGCGAAGTCGTCGCCGAACACCTTCACCGCGACGTCCCCGCGCACGCCCGCGATCAGCTCGTTGAAGCGCATCTGGATGGGCTGGGTGATCTCGTAGTTGTTGCCCGGGAGGGTCGAGAGTCGCCTTTCCAGCCGCTCGACGAACTCGGCCTTGCCGAGGTTCGGGTCGGGCCATTGTTCCCTCGGCTTCAGGATCACGAAGGTGTCGGTGATGTTCGCAGGCATCGGGTCGGAGGCGATCTCCGACGTGCCGGTCCGCGAAAACGCGAACTGGACCTCGGGCTCCTTGGCGATCGCCTTCTCGACCTGCGCCTGCATCGCCTGGCTCTGGTCGACCGACGTGCCGGGGATCCGGATCGCCTGGACCAGCACGTTGCCCTCGTCGAGCTGCGGCAGGAACTCCTGTCCGAGCGTCGTGAAGGCGACGGCCGACAGCGCGAGCGCGCCGAGGGCGATGCCGAGCGTGGCGTTCGGGCGGCGCAGCGCGGTGTCGAGGCCCGGCTCGTAGCGCCGGCGGAGCGCGGATATGATCCGCCCCTCCTTTTCCTCCACCCGCTTGCTCAGCCAAATCGCGATCGCCGCGGGCACGAAGGTCAGCGACAGGACGAACGCGAAGACCAGCGCGATGATCACTGTCAGCGCCATGGGTTCGAACATCTTGCCCTCGACGCCCGTGAAGGTGAGCAGCGGCGCGTAGACGAGGATGATGATCGCCTGGCCGTAGACGGACGGGCGGATCATCTCGCGCGCCGACGCCGCGACGATGGCGAGCCGTTCCTTCAGCGGCAACGCGTCGCCGCGTCCATGCTGCGCCTCGCCCAGCCGCCGCAGCGAGTTCTCCACGATGA
Organism: Sphingomonas sp. ABOLH; assembly: GCF_003951715.1. Classification (NCBI taxonomy): domain Bacteria; kingdom Pseudomonadati; phylum Pseudomonadota; class Alphaproteobacteria; order Sphingomonadales; family Sphingomonadaceae; genus Sphingomonas; species Sphingomonas sp. ABOLH. Next base: position 27,960 of record NZ_QQWV01000003.1, read on the forward strand.
TCACCGCCCCGTCGACGATCAGGCCGAAGTCGAGCGCGCCGAGGCTCATCAGGTTGGCGGACACGCCCGCCTGCAGCATGCCGATGCTGGTCAGCAGCATGGTGATGGGGATCACCATCGCGGCGATGAGCGCCGCGCGGAAGTTGCCCAGCAGCGCGAACAGCACGACGATGACGAGCAGCGCGCCCTCGGCGAGGTTGCGCGCCACGGTCGATATGGTCGAGTTGACGAGGTCGGTGCGGTTGAGCACCGGCTTGACCACCACGTCGACGGGCAGCGACGGCCCGATCTCCTCCAGGCGCTCCGACACGCCCGTCGAGACGGTGCGGCTGTTCTCGCCGATCCGCATGACGGCGGTGCCGACGACCACCTCGCGGCCGTTCTCGGACGCGGAGCCCATGCGCAGGCCCTGACCGGTCCTGACCTCCGCCACCTGGCTCAGCACGATGGCCACGCCTTCGCGCGTGGCGATCACCGTCCGAGCCAGTTCGTCGGCCGTGCGGACGCGGCCGTCGGCGCGCACCGACAGGCCCTCGCCGTTGCGGTTGACGACGCCCGCGCCGGCGCTGGTGTTGTTGCGCTCGAGTGCGGTGGCGAGGTCCTGCAGCGTGATCTTCATCGCCGCCATGCGCTGCACGTCGGGGACGACCAGATATTCCTTGGTGTAGCCGCCCAGTGAGTCGATGCCGGCCAGGCCGGCGGTGCCCTTCAGCTGCGGCGCGACGATCCAGTCCTGCACGGTGCGGAGGTAGGTCGCCTTGTCAGCCTCGCTGACGAGATGGTCGCCCTCGGGGCTGATGTAGCTGCCGTCGGGCTGCAGCCCGGGCTCGCCGCTCTTGTGGTTGACCTTGTCGAGCTCGCGGTATTCGACGGTCCACATGAAGATGTCGCCGAGGCCGGTGGCGATCGGGCCCATCTCGGGGTTCACGCCCTCTGGCAGGTCCTCCTCGGCCGTGCGCAGGCGCTCGGACACCTGCTGGCGCGCGAAGTAGATGTCGGTGCCCTCGTCGAACACCGCCGTGATCTGGGCGAACCCGTTGCGGCTGAGCGAGCGGGTGTATTCGAGGCCGGGGATGCCCGCGAGCGCGGTCTCTACCGTGAAGGCGACCTGCTTCTCGACCTGGTCGGGTGAGAGCGCTGGTGCGACGACGTTGATCTGGACCTGGTTGTTGGTGATGTCGGGGACGGCATCGATCGGCAGCCGCTGGAGCGCGAGCATGCCGGCGATGGCGGCGACGGCGGTGAGCAGCAGGACGAACCAGCGCCGCTCCACCGAGAAGGTGACGATGCGGGCGATCATGGCTCAGTCCTCATGGCTCGCCTCGCCCTTTCCGAGCTCGGCCTTGAGGGTGAAGGAGTTGGTGGACGCGATGCGTTCGTCACCGTTGAGACCGGCCGTGACTATGACCTGGCCGCCGTTGCGACGGCCGAGCGTCACCGGCACCGCCTTGAAGCCGGTCGCGGTGCGCACGAAGACGTGCGGCTTGTCCTCGATCATCTGGACGGCGGCCGACGGCACGGCGACGGTCCGGTCGCCGCCTGCCGGCACGATGACGGACGCGTTGACGGTCTCGCCCACGCGCCAGGTGTTGCCGCCGTTGTCGAGCGTGGCGATGACCGGCACCAGCCGGGTGGTCTCGTCGAGGACCGGCGACACGAACGTGACCCGTGCGGCCTGCCGACGCCCGGGACCTGTGACCTCGACCTGCGCGCCGGGCTGCACGCGCCCGGCATCCGCCGGCAGCAGCGACATCGCGACCGATACCTTCGACAGGTTGGCGATGCGGAACAGCTCCGCGTCCGCCGCCACGGTCTGGCCGAGGGTGGCCGACCGGGCGATGACCTGCCCGGAGATGGGCGAGCGCACGGTGACGCGGTTGAGCGCCCCTCCGCCGCCGCCGGTTGCGGCGAGCTGCTGCTGCGCGAGGCGGAGCGCGATGTTGGCCTCGGTCGCCGCCGTGCGGGCGGCAATCAGGTCCTGCTCGGGCGAGACGCGCTCGGCGAACAGACGCTGCTCGCGCCGGAGGTTGGACTGTGCCAGTGCCGCCCGGGCGCGCGCCGCCTCGATCTCGCCCTTCAGCGATGCCGCCTCGCGGCTCTCGATCACGGCGAGCACGTCGCCGCGTCCGACGGATTGCCCAAGGTTCCTGGTCAGCGATACGAGCCGCCCGCCGATCGCGGCGGACGCGACCTGCACGCCCTGCGGATCGCCCTCGATCGTGGCGCTCACCTCGATGGCGCCGGCGACGCCGCCGACCGTCGGCCGGACGACCTCGATGCCCGCGTCGGTGATCTGCTGCTGGGTGAGCGTGACCACGCCCTCCTCGGCGTGGCCTTCCTCGGCCGCGTGCTCGCCGGCGGCGTTCTCCGCCGGCGCTTCGGTGCCGCCGCCGCAGCCGGCGAGCGTCAGTGCTAGGGTCGCGGGGACGAGCGCCCGCAGGATGGTCTTCTTCATGGCTGGACTTCCGTGTTGGCTGGCGCGCGGGCGGTGAGCCGCTCCAGGCGCGCCTCGGCGTCGTGATAGGCGGCGAGCGCGTCGATGGCGGCCGAGCGGGTCTGGGCGAGCGTGCGCTCCGCCTCGAGCAGGTCGAGCTGGCCGAACTTGCCCTCGCGGTAACCGATGCGGGCGATGCGGGCGGCCTCCTGAGCCGCCGCGAGCGCCGGGCCGTTTGCCGCTCGCGCGTTCGCCTCCGCGTTGGCGAGGTCGGTCTCCGCCGTGGCGATCGCCCGCTGCGCGTCGAACAGCGCGACCCGCCGCAGCGCCTCGGCCTGGTCCCGTTCTGCGCGGGCGGCGTCGACGCCGGCGCGGCCGTTGTTGAACAACGGGATCGGCACGCTGACGCCGAATACCGCCGCCACGTCGTTGGTGGCCTCCAGCCGGCGGGCACCTGCGCTCAGCGTGAGGTCCGGGACCCGCTGGCTGCGCGCCAACCGCACCTGCGCATTGGCGGTCGCGACCTCCGCCTCCGCCGCGGCCAGGGCAAGCGTCCCTTCCGGACTGATGGGAAGCCGCGGGCCGAGGCCGGCGGCGACCCTGTCGAACCAGCCGAGATCGAGGGCGCCGGGGTCGCGCACGATCAGCCGTGCCAGGTTGGCGCGCGCGAGTGTCACCGCCCGCTCGGCCTGGGCGAGCGCGGTGTCCGCGTTGATGCGAGCGACGTCGGCGCGCTGCTCCTCCAGTGGGGAGGCCCGGCCGGCGCGGACGCGCACGTTCGCCGCCCTCAGTCCCTCGGTGGCGATGCGCCGCTGGTCGCGCGCGATCAGCAGCCGGCGTTCGGACGCCACCGCCTCGTTGTAGGCCTGGGTGACGCGGAGCCTGAGATCGGCACGGGCCGTCACCACCGCCAGTCGGGCACGGGCGGTCTGCGTGTCCGCCACTGCGATCCGCGCGGAGCGCTTGCCGCCGAGCTCCAGCGGCAGCGACATGCCGACGGTCGTCTCGGCGCCGCGGATGCCGCTGTATGCGCCCGTGCCGACGACGTTCTCGACCTCCACGTTGACCGAGGGGTTGGGCCGCTGCCCGGCGACGCGGCGCTGGGCCTCGGCGGCCCTGACCCCGGCGTCCGCTGCCCCGATCCCCGGCGCATTGGCGCCTGCGAGGTCGAGCGCCTGTTCAAGCGTGAGCCCATCCTGCGCGGCTGCCGGTGGACTGGTCTGCGCCTGCGCGGACGATGCGCAGACGGATGCGGCCAGCGCGGCCGCGATGATGCGATGCATGTGTTGCTCCTGACGTGGGATGACGGCCGCCGGGTTCCGGCGGCGCGGCGCACGTCAGGCGATCGGCGGTCTCAGCGTGGAGTCGGCCTGGACCATCGCGAGTTCGGCGCTGTCGCCGGCCATGTGCTCGCCCGCGCTCGCTCGCGGGGCGGCGTGCGCCACCCGGTCGAGCGGGGCGGCGACGTGGTGGCCGTGGCAGCCACCGTGGTGATGCGGGTAGCCCTTCTCGGAATCGGCGGGCACCTGGTCGGCATCGCCATCGACGTGACCGGCGACCGCGGCCGCTTCGACACCCGGGATGCACATCTGCTCGTTCGCGTGCGCGGCCACGCCCAGCCCCATGGAGGCTAGGAGCGCGAGGCCGATCAGGAAGCGCAGCATGCGTGACACGAGGGACCGCATAGCATCGTCTGACCGGCGTGTCAGCGACGGAGCGGTCACGGTTTCGGCTCCGCTTCGATCGTGGCACGCAGGTCTGCGGGGATCGGCATGGGCTGGAACGCGCTGACGTTGGAGCGGCCCGTGTTGCCGACCGGTATCCGACCCGTCAGCGAGCCGATCGGCGCCAGGGCCAGCCGCAGCGTCTGGCCCGCGACTTCGCGCAGGTCGCGCTGGCGAACGGCATAGCCGAGCAAGGTCCAGTGCACCCGCAGGTGCAGCGGAAGATCGGGTTGCGAAAGGATGTGGGCACGTTCCAGCGCCCACCAGGCGGCGCCGATGTCGCCGATGGCGGCCGAGGCGTCGTGTCGCTCGAGTTCAAGCCCGACGAGTTCGCGCAGTCTCGACTTGACGAGGTCCGTCATCATGCTGCTCCCCTCTGTAGGATCTGGGCGCGACGCTCGCGGCTCAGCTCGGCGCGCGCCTGCCGGATGATCTGGACGCCGCCCGAGATGCCGAGCGTGGCCATGGTCCCGGCGACGAGCAGGTCCGGCCAGGCAGTGCCGGTGCCGAACACGCCGGCGGCGGCGAGGACGACGGCGACGTTGCCGATGGCGTCGTTGCGCGAGCAGATCCAGACGGAGCGCATGTTCGCGTCGCCCGTCCGGTAGCGGTAGAGCATCATCGCGACGGCGGCGTTGGCGACTAGGGCGGCCACGCCGACCACGCCCATCACCTCGGCCTCGGGCGTGCCGCCGTGCCCGACCGCCCAGGCCGTCGTGGCGAACACGTACATGCCGAGCAGCGCCAGTGTGCCGCCCTTCAGCAGGGCCGCGCGGGCTCGCCAGGCGAGCGCCATGCCCGCGACCCCGAGGCTGATCGCATAGTTCGCGGCGTCGCCCAGGAAGTCGAGCGCGTCCGCCTGCAGCGCCTTCGAGCCGCCCGCGACGCCCGCCGCCATCTCGGCGACGAACATGGTCGCGTTCACGGCGAGCGCGATCCAGAGCGCGCGGCGCCACGACGGGCTGTTGTTGGGGTCGGGCTTCCCCGACGCGCAGCTGCTGCAGGCCATTTCCACCTCGTGCGACTCGACGTGGATGGGTATATGGACCCTGTAGCAACTATAGACTCAAGGGGTTTCGTGGCCGACCTGACGATCGGACGACTGGCCGCCGCGACCGGTGTGAAGGTGGAGACGATTCGCTACTACGAGCGGGCGGGCCTGATCGCGCCGCCGGCCAGGACGGGCGGCAACTACCGCTCGTACTCAACGGGCGATCTCGACAGGCTGCGCTTCATCCGGAAGACGCGGGACCTAGGCTTCACGCTCGAGGAGATCAGGGCGATGCTGGACCTGGCGCGCCAACGGGACCGTTCGTGCGACACAATCGATGCCATCGCGTCGAAGCACCTGGCCGACGTGGATCGCAAGATCGCCGACCTGCGCGGCCTGCGACGCGAGCTCTCCGCCATCATCTCGAACTGCGCGGGTGGCACGGTGGGCGACTGCCGCATCCTGGAGGCGTTCGGCGACGAGAGACTTCGCGACAACGCAAGCTAGCTCATCGTTCGTCGGATCAGATGCACCGGCACGACATCCTTGCCGGGTGCGCGACGCCGCCGCTATGCCATGTCGATGGGATTCCACCGCGAGATTCTGGCGCTCGAAGACGAGGACTTGGAACGGTTCGTCCGCGACTGGATCGCGCGGAAGACGTCGGACTATGTCGAGGTCCAGCGATTCTCCGGCGCGGGCGACCTGGGTCGCGACATCGTCGGCTTCCTGACCGATCGACGTCACGAGGGGCCATGGCACAACTATCAGTGCAAGCAGTATGGGCGGACCTTGGCGACGTCGTCAGCGCTGCTCGAGCTGGGCAAGATCCTGTATCATAGCGATAGCGGCGAATTCACGCCGCCGACCGCCTACTTCTTCGTCGCCCCACGCGGGATGGGCCGGGATCTGGAGAAACTGGTCTTCAATCCATCCGAGTTGCGCACGGCGCTGATCGACCGCTGGAACGCGGTTTGCGCCAAGAAGATCGTGACCGGGCAGACCATCGCGCTGGAGGGGTCGCTGCTGGCGCTCGTCAACGCGTTCGACTTCGGCCAGGTCAAGCGGCTGACGGTCGACGACATCCTGGGCGACGAGACTGCGGCGCCCGTGCTGGCGAAGTGGTTCGGCGCAGACCCCGGCCCCGCGCCCCGCGGTATCGTGCCGTTGGACGTGGACGTCCGCGAACAGCTGTATCTCGGCCAGCTCATCGACGCGTATGGCGAGCGCGCCGGATCGCCGTTCGACGATCACGTCGCCGTGGGGGATCATCCCGAATTCGGCGAGCACTTGCAGGATCAGCGCAAGCGGTTCTTCGAAGCCGACGCCTTCAACCGGTTCTACAGGGACAACACGCTGGAGGAGGATCTCGAGGCCCTTCACGACGATGTCTATCACGGCGTCAGCGGCCATTATCGCGGCAATCATGGCGACACGCTCGGGCGGATCGACGCCGTGATGTCGCAGGCGGCCGCCGTGACGCCCGGCGGACTGCTCGCGCGGCACGCGCGGGTCCCGGTGAAGCAGGGCTTCTGCCATCACTTCGCCAACGACGGGAAGTTCGTGTGGAAGAGGTGATCGACCGGTCCGAGGTGATCGGGCTTTTCAACAGCAAGCTCGAGACGGGCACCCGTGCGGTCATCGTGCTGGATGCGGCCTATCCACGGACGCTCGACCTCGCCCGGCTGACCTGGTTCGACCACCTGGTCGTTCACACGGGAGACGCGGGCGGGCCGCCGAGCCTGCACCCTCCGTTGCCTGAGCGGACCGGGGAGCTGCTCGTCCGCCGAAGGCTTGTCGAGGACAGTCTCACGCTCATGCGGCGCGTCCACCTCGTCGACGCTGTCGCAGACGAACATGGCGTCTCGTTCCGCGCGAGCGACGAGGCGGCGCCGTTCGTCAGCCTGATGCGCACCGAATACGCCCAAGCCTTGAAGACTTGCGCGAAGTGGCTCGTCGACCACTTCGCCGATCTGTCCGCCGAGGAATTGGCGCGGCAGGTGGAGCATCGGCTGGACAGGTGGTCGGTCGAGTTCAGCTCGGACGGCGCCCAACCTGGCGGTGGATCCTGATGACGATCGTGATCCGCAAGATCGCCTTCTCGGGTCCGGGCATCGTCTCCGAACTCGACTTCGCCGATGGGCTCAACCTCGTCTACGGCGCTTCGAACACGGGCAAGTCCTTCGCCACCAAGGCGATTGACTACATGCTGGGCGGCTCGCGGCTGCTGCCGGACATCAGCGAGCGACGCCCGTATGAGCGGGTCTGGCTAGGCCTGTCGACACCAGACGGCGACGAGATGCTGTCGCGCGCACTGGCTGGCGGGAACTTCGCCGTCCGCCCAGGCCTGGCCGTTCCGCAGGATGGTGCGGACGATGTCCGCGTCCTCGGCGCCAAGCACGATCACACTGACGACGCGAACCTATCGCAGTTCCTGTTGGGTCAGGTCGGTCTGCGCGGGAAGCGGATCGCGGTCGACGCGAACGGGAAGAAGCGGTCGCTCAGCTTCCGCGATATCTCGCGCTTTTGCATCGTCGACGAGACGACGATCCAGAGCGAGGGTTCGCCCATTCAGACCGGAAGCCCGGTCACCCAGACGGCGGAGCGCAGCGCCTTCAAGCTGCTGCTGACCGGGATCGACGACAGCGCGATCGTCGAAGTGGTGGACAGCCGCACGTTCAAGTCATCGACCTCGGCACAGATCGAGATGCTGGACGACATGCTCGCGGCCGTCGACGCGGAGATCGAGAACGGGTTCGCCGATGCGGACGAGCTGAAGGAGCAGAACGACCGCCTCGAGGCGACGTTCGTCGCTGCTCAGGCCGATCTCGATGCGGCTCAGGGTTCCATCCGGGACCTGCTCGAACGCAAGCGGCGACTGGGGTTGGAGGTCTCGATGGCCACGGCCCGCCTCGACGACATCGACCTGAGCCTTGAGCGGTTTGCGCAGCTCGATTCGGTTTATGTGTCCGACATCCAGCGCCTTGAGGCGCTGGACGAGGCGGGGTTCCTGCTGACGCTTGGCGGCGGGCGGGACTGTCCCCTCTGCGGGGCTGCGCCCGACAGCCAGCATCATCATGAGGAGGTCGGTGACGTCGAGCGGGTGCGCGCCGCGGCAGCTGCCGAAGCCGCGAAGATCGTCAGGCAGCGCGCTGATCTGGCGAGCACGATGGCTCAGCTGGTTACGGATCGGCTGAGGCTGGTCGACCATCTGCCTACCGTTCGAGAAAGCCTTCAGGATACTGAGGCACAGCTGGAGCGCCTGACGCCGGGCGCCACCGAGGCTCGTCGCGCCATGTCCGAGATCATGGAGGTGCGTGACCAGGTCAGGCGTGGCCTGGCGCTGCTCGATCAGCGGAAGTCGCTTCTGGAACGCCGCGCCGAGATTGCGGCGCGCAAGCCTGCAGGCAAGGCGGATCGCCCCCGGATAGGGGTCGATGGTCCGACGGTGCACGAGTTCGCCCAAGTCGTCAGCCAGGTCCTGAGCGCCTGGAATTTTCCCGGCGACCGCCACGTGTCGTTCGACGAGGCGAGCTACGATCTGCGTATCGACGGGAAGTTGCGAGGTCATAACGGAAAGGGCGTGCGTGCCATCACGCACGCCGCGTTCAAGGTGGCGCTGCTGGTATTCTGCAAGGAGCGCGGGCTGCCGCATCCTGGCTTCCTGGTGCTCGATACGCCGCTGCTCACCTACCGCGATCCGATCGGTGACGATGCGTTGACGGAGGACGAGCGTGCTCTGGTCGCCTCATCGCTCAAGCAGCACTTCTTCAGCCATCTCGCATCGTTGAAGGAAATGGGTCAGTTCATCGTCGTCGAGAACGTGGACCCGCCCGCTGGCCTAGAAGCAGGCGCTAAGGTCATCGTGTTTCGAGGGGGGTCGAGCGGACGCGCGGGCCTGCTCTAGCAGAGCGTGATTAGGTCATTATGCAGGCCTAGAAGATGCGCGCAGCACAAGGGCTACGCCTATCTATCCGATGCCGAGTTCGACGCGCTCGCACGAACGCCACTGGCTGAGTCGCGCCGGATTTACGATCGGGTCGAGACGAGCGCCAACTGGGTCGCAGGCTTGGTGGCTGCCGGCCTTGTCACGTTCGCCGCTTGGGAATCGGGTGCCATCGATGCGCTGTGCCGCGCGCTTCTACTGATCGCATGTAGGTGAAGTCGCCGGCTCAGGCCTTGGGCTTGCCGCCGTCGTAGGTGATCGATGGCGCACCACGCTGAACGCAGCAGTCGCTCACGAGGAACGTCGCAAGGTCGCGCACAGGTCCTGGCTCCGCTTTGTAGATTACGTTGCGGCCGGCCTTGGTCGATGAGACTAGCCCTGCGCGCGAGAGAATGGTCAGATGGACGGACATGGTGCTGGCGGGCGTCCCAATCCGCTCCGCAAGCCCGCCGGCGGAGAGACCGTCCGGCATCGCGCGCGACAGGTGGGTGAAGACCTCCAGACGGGTCGGCTGCGCCAGCGCGCTCATCACCTCGATCGCTTTCATCTTTTCCACTCCACTAGAATAGTCGAAGCGTCAGCCGCTGCAAGCGCTCATGATCCGGCCGGCGGTGATTTCCACGCCGTTAACCACCAAAATACATTTCGGCATTCCTAGAAGGATTGAAATGATTGGGATTGGTTCTACATTGATCCGGTCCGATCATTGGTCGCCGTGATCGGGCGGGTCTGCGTCAGGTCCATCGGCGACGGGAGCAAGGCCATGAACGCCATGACTCTGAATGCGAAATACCAGACCGTCCCCGCATCGACCGCAGGCACCTCGGTCGAGTATCTGGACCCCCTGGATGCGGACGAAAGCTCCGACGCCGTGGTGACGACCTCCCGCCGGGCCCTGACCCGCGTGGCGCTGGTCGCCGCCGAGGCGGGCGCGCGGTTCCAGCGCGAAGGTATCGGCCACGATCCGATGGCGTGGATGTTGGCGCCCCGCCGCCTCTTCCGCGGATCGGCAGCGCTGGAGGCTTGCCTCGACCGGGACAACTGCCTGCGCGCCGTTCTGCTGCACGGCCTGTCGATCGGCCTCGATGCGGCGCCGGCGCGTATCGACGCCATCCTCGCCGACGGCCTCGGCGAGGATGACTTCGGCGGCCCTTGGTCCGGCGGCGCCCGCGGCGACGTTTCGGGCGGCGCGCCGGGCGCTCCGCGGCTGCGTCTCTATAGCGCGGTCGTCGTGATCGCTCGCGGTGGGGAGCTGCTCCACGCCTTCCACGCTTCGCTGGCGCCGTCGGCCGCCGTGGTTCGCGAGCGCATCCGCGCGCGGTTCGGGTCCGCGGCTGCTGCGCAGGCCGAGATCCGCGTCGGGTTCGATCCGGAATGCCCGGCGACGATCGGAATGGTGCCGCCTGCGGTGGTCGACACCCTGATCGCGGTGGGCCGGCGGCGGCGGCGCGCGAGCTTCGAGGGCCTGGACATCACGGTCGAGCAGCGCCTCCCCTCCTGATCCTCGCCACGGCGCCCCCAGCGCCGACCGCTCAGCAACCTATCCCAACCGAAATGGAGACAGACCATGACGTTCTCGAACGTCGGGCGCGAACTCGCGCCCGCGGAAGACGGCGATTCGTCCGTTCGCCTCCTGCACAGGCTCGACGTGCAGGAGGGGCCGACCGGCGACGGCATCGCCAAGGGTCCGCATGTCGGACTGGTGCTCGACGTGGAGACCACGGGCCTCGACGTCGAACGCGACGCCATCATCGAACTTGCGATGCGCCGGTTCAGGTATGACGATCAGGGCGTCATCACCCACATCGACCGCGCCTACGAATGGACCGAGGACCCGGGAAAGCCGATCCCGCCGGAGATCGCGATGCTGACCGGCCTTCGCGACGAGGACGTCGCCGGTCAGATCATCGACGACGAGGCTGCGGTTCGCCTGCTGCGATCGGCCACCATCGTGATCGCCCACCACAGTAGGTTCGACCGTCGCTGGGTCGAGCGTCGGCTCGAGGGGGCACAGGGTCTCGCCTGGGCCTGCACCATGGAGCAGGTCGACTGGCGCAGCCGTGGCTTCGATGGTCGGAGCCTCGGCTTCCTGCTCTGTCAGGCAGGATGGTTCCACGACGGCCACCGGGCGGGCGCCGACGTGGATGCGGTGATCCAGCTCCTTCGTCACCCGTTCGAGGACGGCCGGACCGCGCTCGCCGATCTGCTCGAGCGTTCCGCAAGCCCGAGCTGGGTGGTGCGCGCCGTGGGTGCGGACTTCTCGGTCAAGGATCTGCTCCGGTCGCGCGGATACCGTTGGGACCCCGCCCGCAAGACCTGGTGGACCGAGGTCACCGACGACGAGCGCGGGCGCGAGGAGTTCTGGCTGGCGGCCAACGTCTATTCGACTTCGGCGAGGGCGCTCGGGCCGACGTTCGAGGAGATCTCGGCCACGACGAGGTTCCTGTGACCGCCGCCGGCCACCGCCGCGACCGCCGCGCCGCGGACCGCACGGCGCTGCTCGTCGAAGCGCCCGACGTCGGCGCGGGCTGCTGGCCCGCCGTCGACGCGGAAGCGGGATCGGTGCTGCTCGTCCGACGCGTTGCGCCGGATGCCGGGCGGCGCGACGCCATCTGGGACGCCCATCTCGATCCCCGGTCGGCCCGCGAGGTCTTCGACTGGATGACGAGGCGACCCGATCAGTGGTCGTTGTGGGCGCGCCTGGCGTTCCTGTTCGGCGACCAGGCCGTCTCCGCCATCGTGGTCGAGGGCGCTCGCCGCGATGCGGATGAGGCCGCGGTGCAGGAGGAGACCGCGCGGCTCGAGGCCGAGGAGCGCCGCCGGCTGCACGAGCGCATCGAGCTCTTCATCCTCGATCCCAAGAACCAGCGCCCCGGCCTGTCGCTGGAAAGCGGGGACGAGGACAAGCCGTTCTTTGTCATGCGCTTTTCCGAGAAGTGGGAGCGCGAGCGCGTGCTGGACTGGATGCGCTGGCAGAGGCCGCGCTTCGCCGAGTTTCGCACCCTGGTCGCGGCCGAGGGGGCGGTCGCGCTCGAACGCGTGGTCATCGCCGGCATGCGACAGACGGAGGCGGACGTGAAGCGCCGCGGCCTGGGCTCAGGCGGCCGCCGCCCGCTCAGGTTCTGGAGGGGCGAATGAACGCGGCCGCTCCCGACGGCGGCCCGTTGGCCGTCGGCCTGCCTGCGCAACGCCCCTTCGAAGGGCCGGCGTCGGTCCTCGTGGCGCAGGGCTTCACGCCCGACGCGATGCTGCTGGGCCTGGACGCGGCGCTTCCGCTGTGTGGCGGCGGGGACAGAATCCGCAGGCGGCTGACCGCGGACCTGGGCTTCGGCTGGCAGTCGTCTCTGCGCGGCGTGATCGACCGCGCGGTATTGCGGCAGGAGGCGACCGGGGCCGACTGGCTGACGCTTCCCCCGCTGATGCTGAGCGGTCCTGCGGGGGTCGGACGCACGCACGTCGCGCGCCGGATCGCGAGCCAGGCCGAGTTGCCGCATGTCGGCGTGACGGTCGGCGGAGCGTTCGGTATCGAGCAGCTGCGGCCGACCGCATGCGGGCCGGACCTGATACTGCCGTCGGCGCCTGTTCTCGCCATGGCCGTGTCGCGCTGCGCCAACCCCATCGTCAGCGTCTGCGGTATCGACGATCTCGATGCGGCCGGGCAGACCGATCTGGCGCGTATGATCGATCCCGCGACGGCGGAACGGTGGGTGGATTATGCCTGCGGTGCGACCGTCGACCTGCGTCACGTGAACTGGATGATCCAGGTGCAGGAACCGGCGGCGCTAACGCCGACGCTGCTGCGCCTGCTTGAGCCGGTTCCCCTCCGCTTCCCGGAAGATCAGGACGTCCCGCTTCACCTCGTCGAGATCTTGGCCGAAGCGGCCGTCGATCATGGCGTTGTCGATCGCGTCGGCGGGCTCGCCGAGGACGGACTGGCTTACCTCGCGCGCCTTCGCGGCGAGCGGTCCGTCGCGAGGATCTACGCCGACGCATGCCCGTGGCTCGATGCCCAATTCCAACAATGAGGAAGGAGATCGACATGGACGACAATGATGGTTTCGAGATCGATGTGGACGGCAGGGCGCAGTCGGTGAGCTCGGCGGAAGTGACCGCCGCGCAGCTGCTGGCCCTGTCTGGCGTGGGGGACGGGATCGTGATCAGGGTTGACGGTGGGCGCGCCGCCCATGTCGCACCCGATCAGCCGGTGCTGATCCAGGCGGACGTGCGTCCCGCCTTCCGCACCTTCCGCGATGGAACGCTCCGTCACCTGCGCGTCGCCGGGTTGGGGTGGGACTGGGGCGATCCGGCGATCACCGAGACGGACGTTCGGCGGATCGGGGGCATCGGCGAGGACGTCGAACTCTACCTCGACGGCGGCGAAACCTCGCTGCGTCGGGGCTCGGTCATCGACCTGACGACACCGTGGCCGCCGCAGGTCGAGGCTCGCGACGCGCTGCCGGACCGCGCTTCCGTGCCCGTGGTTATCAACGGCAGGACCGTATTGCTCGATCGTCCCGACGTCACGTTCGAGGACCTCGTCGGGTTGGCCTTTCCGGGCACCGACCTGACGACGGCGTCGAGCAGGGCGTTGACCGTCACCTATCGCCGCGGCCCGCCCGACAGGCCGGAGGGCTCGCTGCTCTCGCAGGAGGCGATCACCGCGCGTCGGGGTGAGGTCTTCAATGTCAGCGCCACGAACAAGTCGTAGCCCCGATCTGCAGCGCCTAGTCGACGATGGCTACGAACTGGCCATCGTCGCCGGGTATCTGGTCGTGCGCGACGTGCCTTACGTGGATCGGTATCGGCGGGTTCGGCGGGGCCAGCTCGTGTCGACGCTGGATCTCGCCGGCGATCGGACTATTGCGCCCCGCGACCATCAGGCCTGGTTCACCGGGGCGCTGCCCTGCGACCGCGAAGGAAGGCCGCTCGTCAACATGGTCCATGCCCGCGAGCAGCGGCGCGATCTGGGCGGCGGGCTCCTGGTCGATCACTGGCTCTGCAGCAAGCCGATCGGGCGCGAGTTCGTCGACTATTACGAGAAGATGGTGACCTTCGTCCATCAGATCTCGAGCCATGCGGTCGCGCTCGATCCGTCCGCCACCGCCCGCACCGGCCGCATCGTCGCCGCGGATGGATCGGAATCCCCTTCCACTACGTCGACACGGCAACTTCTCGAAGCGGCATCGGCAATCTTTCAGACCGACTGGCCGGCCAGGTCATCGGCATCGTGGGACTGGGCGGCACCGGCGGGTATGTGCTCGACTTCCTCAGCAAGACGCCGGTCGCCCGCATCCATCTGTTCGACGACGACCTGTTCCTGCAGCACAACGCGTTCAGGGCTCCCGGCGCCGTCCCGCTTGCGGCCCTCGCGGAAAGGCGCGCGAAGGTCGATCACTTCGACAGGATCTATTCTGCCCTTCATCGCGGCGTCGTGCCCCACCGGGTCAGGATGGGTCCGGCGACGATGCGGCTGCTGGACAATCTCGACTTCGTGTTCCTGTGCTCGGACGATCCGACGGGCAAGCGCCAACTCGTCGAGCGGCTTGAGGATCGCGGGATCAGCTTCATCGACGTCGGCATGGGGCTGCAGGCTGGAGAACACGGCCTGACCGGGATCGTTCGGACGACGGCCAGCACGCCGGCCATGCGGGACCATGTCTGGGACCGGTCGAGGATCCCCATGGCTGCCGACGACGGAGTCGATCCTTATGCCACCAACATCCAGGTGGTCGAGTTGAACGCCCTAAACGCTGCGCTGGCGATCATTCGGTGGAAGCGGCTGTCGGGCTTCTACGTCGACACAAAGGCCGAGCACTTCTCGACCTACGCCATCGACGGCAATCACATCACGAACGGCGATCAGGCATAGGCGTCCGGCCGAATGCCGCGCCTTGATCTCGAGCACGGTTTCGCTCACTCTGATCCAGCCGTGTCACTAAAAGCGCCGTTGTGACAGTGTTATCGCGCCGCAGCGCCCGGCGGCGCGGAGGTGGTGAGCCCGTCGGGATTCGAACCCGAGACCTACAGATTAAAAGTCCGTTGCTCTACCAACTGAGCTACGGGCCCACGAAGCCCCCGCCCCTAGTCCCGCGGACGAGCGCGGTCAACCAGTTGGTGCAGCTGTCGGATCGTGCGACCGCTGACCGGATCGCGCCAGTCCGGCGCCACGTCGCGCAGCGGGCGCAGGACGAACAGGCGCTCTCGAAACGCGATATGCGGCACGCACAGGCCCCGGCTATGCCATCGGCCGCCCGACCACAGGACGATGTCAAGGTCGATGACCCGCGATCCCCAGCGTCGCCCACGCCGCCGCCCGAAGCTGCGCTCGATCCCCTTCAACTGCGCGAGCATATCGGGCGGCGACAGCGACGTATCCAACAACAGCACGGTATTGGCATAGCGGCGCAGCGACGGGCCGATAGGCGCGCTGGCCATGATCGGCGCGACCGCGCGGACCCCGTCGAGCGCAGCGACGGCGGCGCGCACTTCGGCGACCGGGCCGCCATGCCGCCCCGGCCGGTTCGAACCGATCGCAATCGCATAGGTTGAGGTCGCCATCGGCTGCGCCTATCGGCTGGCGATGGAAATCGCTACCCCTGCCCTCGCCGCGACCGAACCCTCGCGCGACTGCCCGCTCTGCCCGCGCCTCGTCCAGCTGCGCGAAAGTCTCCGGATCGAACATCCGGCCTGGTGGAACGCCCCGGTCGCGCCGCTGGCGGATGCCGACCCGTGGCTGGCGATCATCGGCCTTGCCCCCGGGCTGCAAGGCGCCAACCGTACCGGACGCCCCTTCACCGGCGATCGATCCGGGCCACTGTTCTGGGACACGCTGATCGCCGCCGGCCTCGCCGAAGGAAGCTATACCGGCAAGGTCGACGATGCGCCTGCGCCCATGGGGATCGCCATCGTCAACGCCGTCCGCTGCCTACCGCCCGAGAACAAGCCGACGCCGGAGGAAATCCGCACCTGCCGGCCGTTCCTCGACGCCGATCTGGCGGCGATGCCCTCACTCCGCGTCGTCATCGCGTTGGGTGCGATCGCCCACCAGTCGGCGGTGAAGGTACTGGGCGGCCGCCTGCCCAAGGCACGGTTCGCGCACCTAGCCGAACACACGATGCCGAGCGGCGTCACGCTGATCGATAGCTATCACTGCTCGCGCTACAACCAGAATACCGGGCGGCTGACACCGGAAATGTTCGCCGAGGTCTTCGCCCGCGCGATCGAACTGCGCGGTGCCGACTGAATCCGCTTGTACCGTGCCGGAAGCGCGATAGCCTGCGCCAACGACCTTGGGGGAACATCGCATGTACCGTCGCCATTTCGTCGCGCTGATGGCGCTCGCGCCGCTTGCCGGCAGTTTTCCGGCACTGGCGCAAAGCGGGCCGGCGGGCGACTTCGCGCGTCTGTCGAAGCGGTATCTCGACGGTATGGCGCGGCTGCATCCGGGCTATGCCACGGCGCTCGGCAACCACGACTATGACGATCAGGTTGAGGATCTGTCCGCCGTCGGTCGCGCGCGCGATGCCGCCTTCCTGCGTGCGACGCTGGCCGAACTGGCGGCGATTCCCCGCGCGTCGCTGTCGCGTGACGACCAGGTCGATGCCGCGCTGCTCGACAACGACCTGCGCTATCAGTTGTGGACGCTGGAGGTGCTGCAACCCTTCGCGTGGGACCCGCAGGGTGCCGCCGGCACCATTTCCGGCGGGCTCTACGCGCTGGCAGCCCGCGACTTCGCCCCATGGCCGCAGCGGCTGCGCTCCGCGACGAAGCGGATGGAGCAGGTGCCGGTGATGTTCGCCCAGATGCGCGAGAGCATCGTGCCGGCGCGCGTGCCGGCGATCTATGCGACCACCGTCGCGAAGCAGAATGCCGGCGTGCTCCAGATCGTCGACACGATGCTGGCCCCGCACCGCGCAACGCTCAGCCGTGCCGATCGCGCGCGGTTCGACCGCGCCGTCGCCACGCTGAAGACCGCGACCGCCGAGCAGCAGCGCTGGCTCGACACGGTCCTGGTCCCCGCCGCCAAAGGAGAGTTCCGCCTCAGCCCCGAGCTGTACGACCAGAAGGTAAAGTTCGCGCTGCTCTCCCCGCTGTCGCGGACCGAGATCAAGGCGCGCGCGGTGAAGGCCGCCGCCGAAACCCGCGCGGAAATGTATGGCCTTGCCCGGCTCGTCCTGCGCGGCCGGCCCAAGGCACCGGTGACGCCCGCCCGCCCGACCCCGGCGCAACAGCAAAAGGCGATCGAGGCCGCGCTGGAAATGAGCTACGCCCGGCGTCCCAACCGGTCGGGCGTGATGGCGAAGGCGCGCTCGACGCTCGAACAGGCGACCGCTTTCGTCCGCGAGAAAAGGCTCGTTCGCGTGCCGACCACCCCGGTGCAGATCATCGAGATGCCGAAGTTCCAGCAGGGCGTCGCCGTCGCCTATTGCGACAGCCCCGGTCCGCTCGAAAAGCATCTCGGCACCTTCTACGCCGTGTCGCCGATCCCAGCCGACTGGACCGAAGCGCAGACGACCTCGTTCCTGCGCGAATATAACGACTACATGATCCACGACCTGTCGATCCATGAGGCGATGCCGGGCCATTACCTCCAGATTGCGCACAGCAATGAAAACAAGTCGGTTTTGCGCGCGGTGCTGTCGTCGGGACCGTTCGTCGAAGGCTGGGCGGTCTATGCCGAACGGATGATGGCGGATGCCGATTACCTGGACGGCGATCCCCTGTTCAAGCTGACCGTGCTCAAGATGCGGATGCGCTCGATCACCAACACGCTGCTCGACATCGGCATCCATACCGAGGGGCTGACCGAGGCGCAGGCGATGAAGCTAATGATGGAAGGTGCCTTCCAGCAGGAGCGCGAGGCTGCCGGCAAATGGACCCGCGCCCGGCTGGGGTCGACGCAGCTGCTCAGCTATTTCGTCGGCTATAGCGAGCATATGGACATGCGCCGCGAGGCGGAGCGCCGCGCGGGCAGCAAGTTCGACCTGATGCGCTACAACGACGCCGCCATCTCGTACGGATCGCCGCCGGTGCGGTTCGTGCGGGCGCTGATGTTCGGCGAGGCGATCGCGTAAGATCCTCCCCGCTTGCGGGAAGGAACTAGCGAACTGCAAACGCCGCGCGATACTCGGGTTTTACGGCGCGCAGCACCGCCTGCGTCACCGGCAGCGTATGTTCATACGGCCCCTCGACATAGGAGCCGACGACATATTGGTCGGCGATCACGCCGATCCGGTTCAACGCGCGCCCGTTCGATGACCCCAGCAGAACTGTCACGTCCTTCGCCGGCGGGCATTGGCCGAACGTCGTATCGTTGCCCGCATCGGCACCCACGCGCCGCGTCCGTTCGGCGCGCATCCAGCGGCACCACGGCGTCATCACCGCCGACTGAAACGCCGCGGGAGAGACGAACAGCGACACGGCGTTCATCCGCCGCCCGGCCCGCTTGTCCCAGATCAATCCGCCCGACGATCCGTTGCCATGCGCCCCGCCGGTATCGCTGTAACTGGCCGACGACAGGCTGAGAAAGCGCGGCGTTTCGGTGACGACGTCCCAGCTCTGCTGCAACTCGTACGCCCGGAACGGAGCGCGGGCGGCCTTCGCCTCCCGGCGCGCCTCGGCGGACGCGCGGACGACCCATGCGCGCCGTTTCGCCTTGTCGGCTTCCAGCCACGCCTTGAGCGGCGCGATGCGGGCAGCCTGTACCGGGTAGCTATAATCGAACTCGTAATCCGCCGTCGCTGCCGGCTTCTGCGCGATGGCCGACGGTGCCACCGCCGCCGCCAGCATCGCCACGCCGATCATCGATCCTGCCCGCATTCCACAACCCTCCGCATCCCACGCTACCCGAACGCGGCTGCCGCAGGCCGACGGGTCAGTCGGCGAACAACAGCACCGGCGTTTCGATCAGCCGCTTCAATGCCTGAACATAGCTGGCGGCGTCATGCCCGTCGACGACGCGGTGGTCGCAGCTGATCGACAGGTTTATCAGCTTGGCCTTGACGATCTCCTCGCCGCCGCCGGGCCGTGCGCGGAATACCGGGCGCTCGACGATGCGGTTCGGGCCGATGATCGCGACTTCGGGGCGGTTGATGACCGGCGTCGTCGCGATCCCGCCCAGCGGCCCCAGCGAGGTGACGGTGATCGTGCCGCCGGACAATTCCTCGGATTTGGCCTTACCGGTGCGGGCCGCTTCGGCGAGGCGGATAATCTCGCTGGCCAGCTGCCAAGGATTCATGTCCTGCGCGTCGCGGATCACCGGCACCATCAGCCCGGCATCGGTCTGCGCCGCCATCCCCAGATGGACGCTGCCGAAGCGCGTAACGACACCCGCTTCGTCGTCATAGCGCGCGTTGAGCATAGGGAAGTCGGGCAGCGTCCGGCAGATCGCGACGATCAGCAGCGGCAACATGGTCAGCTTGGGTCGCTGGCCCCGTGCGGCATTCAGATCGGCACGCATCGCCTCCAGCGCGGTGACGTCGATCTCCTCGACATAGGTGAAGTGCGGGATGTGGCGCTTCGCGGCCGCCATGTTCTCGGCGATGCGGCGGCGCATGCCGATGACCTTGACGGTTTCGTCCGCGCGCGCGCGGCTGGCGTTCGGGGCACGGTAGCCCTGCGCGCTGCCGTAGCGGAGGAAGGCGTCGAGGTCGGCGTGGCGGATGTGCGGGCCGTCGTGGCGGACGGTGAACAGGTCGATGCCGAGGTCCTTGGCACGAGCGCGCACCGCAGGCGAGGCGAGCACCTTATCCTCCCCGGCACGGGGAGGGGGACCGTCCGGCGCAGCCGGATGGTGGAGGGGGGCGGCCTCCTGCGAAACATGGTTGGGTGTAGCGTCCAGTGGCGCCCCCCCTTCACCATGCTGCGCATGGTCCCCCTCCCCTCCCCGGGGAGGATCTTGCCGTTCGGCTACTGGGGAGGTTGCGACCTCTTCAACGCCCGGGTTTTCCGCCCCGACCCGCTCGGGTTCGGCCGGCTGCACGACCTCGCCTTCGGTCTCGATCACCACCAGCGTTGCGCCGATCGCCACCTGATCGCCCGGCTCGCCGGCCAGTTCGACCACCGTGCCCGCGACCGGGCTTTCCATTTCGACCGTCGCCTTGTCGGTCATCATGTCGGCGAGGCGCCCGTCTTCCTCGACGCGGTCGCCTACGGCGACGTGCCATGCGACGATCTCGGCTTCGGAAATGCCTTCGCCGATGTCGGGCAGGCGGAAAGAGAAACGTGCCATGGCGGTCAGTCCTGCATGATCTTCTTGAGCGCCTGTCCGATACGGACCGGCCCCGGGAAATACGCCCATTCGAGGCTGTGCGGATACGGCGTGTCGAAGCCGGTCACGCGCTCGATCGGCGCTTCGAGATGGTGGAAGCAGCGTTCCTGCACCAGCGCCGACAATTCGGCACCGAAGCCGCCCGTCCGGGTCGCTTCGTGCACGATCATGCAACGACCGGTCTTCTTCACCGACGCCTCGATCGCGTCGATGTCGAGCGGCACCAGCGTGCGCAGGTCGAGGATTTCGGCATCGACACCGGCCGCTTCCACGGTCGCCTGTGCGACATGGACCATCGTGCCATAGGCGAGGATCGTCAGGTCGGCGCCTTCGCGCACGACCTTCGCCTTGCCTAGTTCTATGCGGTAATAGTCCTCGGGCACTTCCCCGCCGGGATGTTTCGACCAGTTTTGCGCCGGCTTGTCCCAATTGCCGTCGAACGGGCCGTTATAGATGCGCTTGGGTTCGAAGAAGAGGACCGGGTCGTTGTCCTCGATCGCGGCGATCAGCAGCCCCTTGGCGTCATAGGGCGTCGACGGGATTACCGTCTTGATGCCCGATACGTGGGTGAAAATGCCCTCGGGCGACTGGCTGTGTGTCTGCCCACCGAAGATACCGCCGCCGAACGGCGAGCGCACCGTGATCGGCGCGGTGAAGTCACCGGCCGAGCGATAGCGCAGCCGCGCCGCCTCGCTGACCAGCTGGTCGAGCGCGGGGTAGATGTAATCGGCGAACTGGATTTCGGGCACCGGACGCAGGCCGTACGCGCCCATCCCGACCGCGACGCCGATGATGCCGCATTCGGTGATCGGCGTATCGAACACGCGGGTCTTGCCGTATTTCGACTGTAGCCCGGCGGTCGCGCGGAACACGCCGCCGAAATAGCCGACATCTTCGCCCATGACGATCACGCTCGGGTCGCGGTCCATTACCACGTCCATCGCGGAGTTGATCGCCTGGATCATGTTCATCCGCGCCATGTCAGTGGCCCTCCTTGCGCGCCCAGGGGCGACCGGAGGCCTCCTCCTCGGCCATCATCTGCGCCTGTTGTTCACGAAGGTGCCACGGCATGTGCTCGAACACGCCGTCGAACAACGTGTCGAGCGGCTGGTGCAGGCCGTGGCCGAGGATGCCGTTGGCCTCTGCCGCCTTCTGTGCGGTGCGGACGGCTTCGGCGACCTCGCGGTCCATCGCCGCGTGACGTTCGTCATCCCACTCGCCGATGTTGACAAGGTGCGCCTTCAACCGGGCGATCGGATCGCCCAGCGGCCATGCGGTCGGCTCACCGGCGGAGCGATATTGCGACGGATCGTCCGAAGTCGAGTGTCCTTCGGCGCGATAGGTGAAATGTTCGATCAGTGTCGGTCCCTGATTGGTCCGTGCGCGTTCGGCGGCCCAGGCGGTGGCGGCATAGACCGCCAGCGCGTCGTTGCCGTCGACCCGCAGGCCGGCGATGCCGTAGCCGATCGCCCGCGCGGCGAAGGTCGTCGCCTCCGCGCCCGCAAAGCCGGAAAAGCTGCTGATCGCCCATTGGTTGTTGACGACGTTGAAGATCACCGGCGCGCGGTAGACGGTGGCGAAGGTCAGCGCCGAGTGGAAGTCGCCTTCCGCCGTGCTCCCCTCCCCGCACCACGTCGCCGCGATCCGGGTATCGCCTTTCGACGCCGACGCCATCGCCCAGCCGACCGCCTGCGGATATTGCGTGGTCAGGTTGCCGGAAATCGAGAAGAAGCCGAAATCCTTCGACGAATACATGATCGGCAACTGCTTGCCCTGCAACTTGTCGCCGCTATTCGAATAGATCTGGTTCATCATCTCGATCAGCGGATAGTCGCGCGTAATCAGGATGCCCTGCTGGCGATAGCTGGGGAAGGTCATGTCGTCGCGGTCGAGTGCCATGGTTCCGGCAACCGCGATCGCCTCTTCGCCGGTACATTTCATGTAGAAGCTGGTCTTGCCCTGCCGCTGGGCGCGGAACATGCGTTCGTCGAACGCGCGCACCGTCGCCATCTTCAGCAGCATCCGCCGCAGCATGTCGGCGTCGAGCCGGGGGTTCCACGGGCCGACCGCCTGCCCCTGTTCGTCGAGCACCCGGACCAGCGTGTAGCTCAAGTCGTGGAAGCTGTCGGGCGCGGCGGCGGTGTCGGGGCGGGGTTGCGCGCCGGCGGGCGGCACGGCGACATCGGCGAAGTCCACCGCATCGCCGGGACGGAATTTGGGTTCGGGCACGTGCAGCGCGAGGCGCGGCAGGTTCGTGCGGCTGTCGCCGGTCATGCACTCTCCATGTCTCTGCGTCGTCCGTCAGGGCGCGCAGACTCGTTACAAACGCTTGTTATATAATTTCAACGCACTTGGCGAGGGGGTCGTTGCGCCCGACAGGAACCGTTGGCGGAATTATCCGTATCGCATTGAACCGAAACGGAGAAAATCATGGGCGACCTTGCCGGGTGGATCGCACCGACCGCGACCATGATCGCCGCGATGATGACCGCCGCCAATCTGGGCGCGCGGATCACCGGATGGGGCTTCGTCATATTCTGCGTCGGATCGGTCGCGTGGACGACGGTCGGACTGACCAGCGGACAGACCAATCTGGTGCTGTCGAACGCTTTCCTGACGCTGGTGAACGTCGTCGGCGTGTGGCGCTGGCTGGGGCGGCAGGCGAGCTACGACAAGGGCAGCAGCGCGGCGGCGGACGCGAGCGCGCGGCATCCGGTGCCCTCGCTATATGCCGCGGGCGGCGTGATCGGGGCGACGCTGACGGGACCGCGTGGCGAGGCGGTCGGGACGATCGTCGACGCGATGCTCGGCTGCGGCGACAATGCCATCGCCTATGTCGTCGTCAGTACCGGGGGTGTCGGCGGCGTCGGCGAAACGTTGCATGCGCTGACGCCCGGGGAGTTGCTGTTTGGGAAGGATGGGGTTCGGACGACGCTGACCGCCGATGCGGTTC
The DNA here is from genome assembly GCF_003951715.1 of Sphingomonas sp. ABOLH. Taxonomy (NCBI): domain Bacteria; kingdom Pseudomonadati; phylum Pseudomonadota; class Alphaproteobacteria; order Sphingomonadales; family Sphingomonadaceae; genus Sphingomonas; species Sphingomonas sp. ABOLH. Next base: position 51,277 of record NZ_QQWV01000003.1, read on the forward strand.
GCGGGAAGCCGGTGGTGCAGGCGAACGACTGGCCCGAGACGGTGTAGGGGGCCGCCGTATCCCGGCAGTTCCGTATGCGGGCGCCCCCCTCCACCGTCCCGCGGACGGTCGCCCTCCCCGCGTAACGGGGAGGATTTTTAGCGGACCGGGAAGCCGCGGCGCTTGAACAATGCGGTCACGTCCGGGTCGCGACCGCGGAACGCGCGATAGGCGTCCTTGCGGTCGGTTTCGTTGCCGGTCGACAGCAACGTCTGGCGGAAGCGATCCGCCGTCGCCTTGTCCCACACATTGCCGGTCGCCTCGAACGCCGCCCAGGTGTCGGCGTCCATCGTTTCCGACCAGAGGTAGGAATAATAGCCGGCGGAATAGGCGTCGGAGGAGAAGAGGTGATTGAACTGCGGCAGGCGGTGCCGCATCACCATCTCCCTGGGCATGCCGAGCCTGCCCAGCGTTTCCCGCTCGAACGCCGCGACATCGGTCACCGGCGTCTCGCGGTCGTGCAACTCCATGTCGACGATCGCCGAGGACAGATACTCGACGGTGTCGAAGCCCTGGTTGAAGGTCGACGACTTCTCGATCTTGTCGACCAGCGCCTGCGGCATCGGCTGCCCGGTTTGGTAATGCTTGGCATAGCGGTCGAGCACGTCGCGCGTCAGCAACCAGTTCTCGTTCACCTGGCTGGGATATTCCACGAAGTCGCGCGGCGTGCCGGCGAGGCCCGGATAGGTCACGTTCTGCAGGAACGAATGGATCGCGTGGCCGAATTCGTGGAACAGCGTCGTGGCGTCGTCGAGGCTGATCAGCGTCGGCTGCCCGGCGGCGCCCTTGACGAAATTGTTGTTGTTCGACGCCAGTACGTTGGTCTCGCCGCCCAGCTTCTGCTGTCCGCGATAGCGCGTCGCCCATGCCCCCGACCGTTTGCCCGAGCGGGCGAAGTTGTCGAGATAGAAGACGCCGACATTGCGCCCGGTCTTCGCATCGGTGACGACGAAGGTCCGGACATTCTTTTCGAACACCGGAATCTGCCCGGTATTCTCGGTAAACTTCAGGTCGTAGAGGCGACCGGCGGCGTAGAAGGCGGCCTGCACGATATTGTCGAGCTGGAGATACGGCTTCACCTCGCTTTCATCGAGGTCGTATTTCGCCTTGCGCACCTTTTCGGCGTAGAAGCGATAGTCCCATGGTTCGATGGTGATGTTCGCGCCGTCCTTGCGCGCCAATGCCTGCATGTCGGCGACTTCCTCGCGCACGCGCGCCACCGCGGCGGGCCAGACGCGCATCATCAGCGCCTTGGCATTGGCGGGCGTACCGGCCATCGTGTCGTCCATGCGCAGATAGGCGTGGTTGCGGAAGCCGAGCAGCTTGGCCCGCTCCTGCCGCAGCTTCAGGATGGTCGCGATCGTCGCCTTGGTATCGTTGGCGTTGCCGTTGTCACCGCGCATGACGAAGGCGCGCCAGACCTTTTCGCGCAAGGCACGGTCGGTGGCATAGGTCAGCACCGGCGCGACCGACGAGCGGGTGTTGACGATCGCCCATTTGCCCGCAAGGCCCCGCTCGTCCGCTGCCGCCTTCAACGAGGCGATAAAGCTGTCGGGCAAGCCGGCAAGTTGCTTCGCGTCGTCGACGACGATCCAGGTTTCCTCGTCCGCCAGCACCTTCTGGCTAAAGTCGTTATAGGCGACCGACAATTGCTGGTTCAGGCCGCTGACCTGCTGGCGCTGCGCATCGGTCAACAGGCTGCCGCGTCGCACGAAGCTGCGATAGGTCCGCTCCAGCAAGCGCAGCTGCTGCGGGTTCAGCTTCTGGCTCGCACGGCTATCATACGCCGCCTTGATCCGGGCGAACAGCTTCGGGTCGAGGAACAGTTCGTCATAAAAGGCCGACAGCTTGGGCGACCATTCGCGGTCGATCGCCTGCACGTCCTTGGTCGCAAGGTTGCTGGTATAGACGCCCCACATCGACCCGACACGCTCCATCATGTCGCCGGCCAGTTCCATCGGTTCGATAACCGTCTTGAACGTCGCGGGTCGCTTGTCGTCGCGGATTGCGTGAATTTCGCGGCGCATCTCCGCCATCGCCACCGGGAAGGCGACCGGGAACATCGCCGGCGTCACCTTGTCCCAGGGCGGCACCCCCTGATACGGGCCGGTCCATTTCGCGGTGAGCGGGGTCGCGTCGACGGTCGCGGCGGGCGCCTGCGGCATGGCAGCGGCAAAGGCCGAGGGTATGAAAATGGTCGTGGCGAGCAGCGCGCCGATACGCAGGATCATGCAACTATCCGTTTTACAGGCAAATTCGTATCGAGGGTAACGATCGGGAGCCGCTTGGCAAGATCGGCGTTGATGCGGCAACGAAACGATACGGGGCCTCCATGCAAATCACTTCGCTGACCGAACTCGACCACGTGCGCGACGAAGCGCGCACGCTGGTGACCAAGCGTGCGCTGGTATCGGCCGGCGCGTCGGCAGTGCCGGTGCCGGGTGCCGACCTGATCGTCGATGCCAACATCCTGACCAAGCTGCTGCCCGAAATCAGCAACCGGTTCGGGCTGGACGAAAAACAGGTCAAGGCGCTGGAGCCGGACCGGGCCAAGCAGGTGCTGCTGATCGCCGCCAACCTGGGCAATGGCGTGATCGGCCGGTCGATCACCAAACGGATCGTCACCATGCTGATCCGCCGCGTCGGCGCGCGCTATGCCAGCAAGTCGCTGCTGCGCTTCGTGCCGTTCGCCGGGCAGATCGCGGCGGCAGGCATCAGCTTCGGGGCGATGAAGCTGGTCGGCAATTCGCATATCGACGATTGTTACGAGACGGTGCGGCGCACGCTGGCTTAGAACGCCCAACACCTATTCCAATCGTCACCCCGGACTTGATCCGGGGTCCCGCTTCTTCTTCTGATGTCGTTAGAAAGCGGGACCCCGGATCAAGTCCGGGGTGACGGTTTGGATAGGGTTGCTCGCTACTCCGCCGGCACCAGTTCGATCACGTCCAGCAGCGATTCGAACCGCGGATAGGGCAGGACCAGCCGCCAGCGACGCTCCCCTACCCGCTCCAGCAACCCGGCCATGTCGCGGTCGCGGTCCTGGCCATATTGCAGCGCCGCCCGTTCGTCACCGAGCAGCAGCGTGCCGAGAAAGACGGTGCGGTCGCCATCTGCGAACAGCAGGCCGACCGGGCGCTGCGACCCGCTTTCCTTGTAGAAGCTGCGGACGCGGCCTTCGTCGGTGATGTGGCAATCGAACGCGGGATAGGCAGTGAAGTCGCGCATCGCGCTGCCCGCGCCGCCCAGCTTGAACACGCGACAGCGATAGCGCCCGGCCGGGGCCGATCCGCCGGCCAGCGCACCATCGGGGTTGAACAGCGCCCCCTGCGCCGCGATCGCCGCCGCATCTGCCGCGCGTGCGCGGGGCAGCGCGGTCATCCACGCATCGCGCCACCGCCGCAGCCGGTCGCGATCCGCCGGGGTCGCCACCCGCCGCCAGTCGTCCGATCCGGCCGACGGCGCCGTCGGAGGCGCGCCGGTCCCGGACGAAGCGACAGCCGCCCCACCGCCACCGCACGCGGTGGTCGCGCAGCCGGCCAGGATCGTCGCGAGCGATGCGAGGCGGATCATGCCACGATCACGCGGCGGTCCATCCGCCATCGATCGACAGGTTCGCGCCCGTAATCGCCTTCGCCTCGTCACGGCACAGGTACAGTGCCAGGCTGGCGACCTGTTCGGCGGTGACGAATTCCTTGGTCGGTTGTGCGGCCAGCAGCACGTCGTTCATCACCTGCTCGCGCGTCAGGCCACGCGAGGCCATCGTGTCCGGAATCTGCTTTTCGACCAGCGGGGTCCAGACATAGCCGGGCGAGATGCAGTTGGCGGTGATGCCGCAGGTCGCGACTTCCAATGCGACCGTCTTGGTCAGGCCGGCCAGACCGTGCTTGGCGGTGACATAGGCCGATTTGTTGGGGCTGGCGACCAGGCTATGCGCCGATGCGGTGTTGATGATGCGGCCCCAACCGGCCTTCTTCATGTGCGGCACGGCGGCGCGGATCATGTGGAAGGCCGACGACAGGTTGATCGCTAGGATCGCGTCCCATTTGTCGACCGGGAACTCCTCGATCTTGGCGACATGCTGGATACCGGCATTGTTGACGACGATGTCGACCGACCCGAACTCGGCCGCCGCCTTGTCGACCATGGCCGCGATCTGCTCCGGCTTGGTCATGTCGGCCGCGTCGTAGCGGGCCTCCGCGCCGCTTGCCTGCGCCAGCGCGGCGCGTTCCTGTTCGATCGCGGCTTCGTCGCCGAAGCCGTTGATGACGACCGTCGCACCTTCGGCCGCGAATGCCTTGGCATAGGCGAGGCCGATGCCCGACGTCGAACCGGTGACGATCGCAGTCTTGCCCTTCAGGAACATGCGTTATCCTTGGCGTTGGTGAAGAGAATGGGTGAGGTCGAACGCGGCGGTGCGTCCGTCGAGGATGTTTTCGGCGACGACGCGGGCATTGGCCATCGTCTCGGCGATGGCGGCGCGACCGGCGGCCCAATGCTCCTGCATCGCGCGCGCCGAAAATTCGAAGTCGCGCGCGCCGCCTTCCCAGCGGTTCGCGCGGTAGATCAGGTGGACGAGACTCAGCGGATGTTCGTCCGCCATCGCCTCGAGCGCGCGGACATCGGCATCGTCGCGCAGCTCGACCGGCAATTTGCAGACCAGCCGGCGGATCAGCTCGCGCTCCTGTCGCAGACGCAGGCGTTCGGCGGTGACTTGCCGGGTGCGGCTGGAGAAGCGGATTTCCTTTTCCCGCGCCGCCACGTCGCCGATGGTGCGCGGGAGTTCGGCCTCGGCGGAGAACAGGTCGACTTGAAACACCAGCATCGGATCGCGCTGATGGTCGAGGATATGGGTCAGCGGCGTGTTGCTGACGAGGCCACCGTCCCAGTACCAGCGGCCGTCGATCTCGACCGGGGGGAGGCCCGGCGGCAGCGCGCCCGACGCCATGACGTGCCGCGCGTCCAGCCGTTCGCGGGCGCTGTCGAAGTACACGAAGTTGCCGCTTGCGATGTCGACCGCCCCGACCGACAGCCGTACCGGGCCGTCATTGACGAGGTCCCAGTCGACCAGCGTATCGAGCGTCTCGCGCAGCGGCCCGGTATCGTAGTAGCTGAGAGCCCCCGCCGTGCCGGGCGCGGCGAATTGCGGCGCGATCCCGCGCGGGCGGAAGAAGCCGGGTACGCCGGTCGCCAGCACGACGCCCGCCGACCATTCATGTACCCATTCGCGCACGCGGTCGTCCGGCAGGATCGGGAACCAGGGGAGCACGCCGGCCGCCGTCTCCCAGAATTGGCGCAACCGCTCGATCCGGCGCTCCGGCGGGTTGCCGGCGAAGATGGCGGCGTTGATCGCCCCGATCGAGATACCGGCGACCCAGTCGATCTCGATCTGTGATTCCCCCAGGCGTTCGATCACGCCCGCCTGATAGCTGCCCAGCGCCCCGCCCCCCTGCAGCACCAGCGCCACGCAATCGGGCAAGGGCAGACCGGCGGGGGATTGTCGGCGCAAACGGGGATCAGCTTCTGCCATCGACGACACTTTGCGCATTATGCGTACGGGGTACAACGCCCCTTCAACCGATTTCATGGCGGCTGGTTGCAACATCATGGGCGTTTCGCGCATTTCAGTACGCAGCTACAACGATTGGACCGCCGCCCATGCGCCTCGACGATCTCGATCCATCCAGCAATGTCGACGATCTCGGTCGCGGAAGTGGCGGGTTCGGGGGCGGCGGGTTCAACCTGCTGGGCCTGCTGCCGCTGTTGCTCGGGCGCGGGCTGGGTTGTGGCACCATCGGCATCCTGGCGATCGTCGGTGTCGCCTTCCTGCTGTTTTCGGGCGGCGGCGGCCTGATCGGCGGCGGGTCGCAGGCTCCGACCGCGCAACAGGGTTCGGCGCAGGAGAATGTGCCGTGCGATACGGCCGAGGAACTCTTCGCCTGCCGGGTACTCAAATCGACCGAACAGGTCTGGGGCCAGATCTACGCCGAACAGGGCGCGCGCTACACGCCGCCCCGGCTGCGCTTCTATCAGGACAACAACCAGTCGGGCTGCGGCGCGGCGCAGGCGGCGATGGGGCCCTTCTATTGCCCGACCGATCGTGGCGTGTATCTCGACACCAGCTTCTTCCGCGAATTGTCGCAGCGTTTCGGCGCCAGCGGCGACTTCGCGCAGGCCTATGTCGTGGCGCATGAGGTCGGCCACCACATCCAGAACCTGACCGGACAGGCCGAAGCGGTCAGCCCGGCGCAACGGCCGCTGGCGGCCGCGCAGGGCAACGAACAGTCGGTGCGGCTGGAACTGCAGGCCGATTGCTATGCCGGCGTGTGGGCGAAGCGCAGCGGCCGGATGGAGCCGGGCGACCTGGAGGAAGGGCTGCGCGCGGCCGAGGCGATCGGGGACGACCGGTTGCAGGGCAGCAACGCTGCGCCCGAGAGCTTTACCCATGGCACGTCGGCGCAGCGGGCCTATTGGCTCAAGCGCGGGTATGACACGGGCGATCCCGCCCGGTGCGATACGTTTTCAGGGACGATTTGATGAGCGTTGCGTTTCGGCGAGAGGATGACGACGAGCATAAGGAACCCCGGTTCGAACTGCCGCTGCCGCCCGGCCCCAATCTGGTAACGAAGCGCGGGCTGGCGGCGATGGCGGCGCAGGTCGCGCGGCTGGAAGGCGAGCTGGAGGCGGCGGAAGGTGACGCCGAGCGGACGACGGCGATCAGGCGCGACCTGCGCTATTGGCGCACGCGCCATTCGACGGCGGAGATCGCCCCTGTCCCGACCGACGAGGTCGCGTTCGGATCGCGCGTCACCTATACGCTGAACGGCCAGCGCAAGACGATCGAACTGGTTGGCAGCGACGAGGCCGATCCGGCGGCAGGACGTATCCCGTTCACCGCGCCGCTGGCGCTGGCGATGACTGGGCTGATGGCGGGCGAGACCGCTGATTTCGGCGGGCGCAGCGACGCGATCGAGGTGATCGAGACCGGTCCGATCGAACCATGACCCGCATCCTGGTCGATGCCGATGCCTGTCCGGTGAAGGACGAGGTGTATCGCGTCGCCGAACGGCACGGCGCGCGGGTATCGATCGTCAGCAACAGCCATTTTCGCGTGCCGCTCCTGCCCTGGGTCGAGCGGGTGGTGGTGTCGGACGGGTTCGATGCCGCAGACGACTGGATCGCGGACGCCGCGGGCGCGGATTGCGTGGTGGTCACCGCCGATATCCTGCTGGCGGATCGTTGCCTGAAGGCCGGTGCGGTGGTGCTGGCGCCCAACGGCAAGCCGTTTACCGGCGCGTCGATCGGCGGCGCGATCGCCACTCGCGCGATCATGGCCGACCTGCGCGCGGGCGGCGAGCAGTTGGGCGGGCCGCCGCCGTTCGGCAAGGCGGACCGGTCGAACTTCCTGCAATCGCTCGACGCCGCGCTGGTGCGGCCGGCCCGCCAACGATAGGAGACGCGCATGGCCGAGAAGTTCGAACGTCACCGCCAGCCGTGGCGGCCCGATGAAATCCAGAAGCTGCACCAGTTGGCGGGCAAGGGCATGGCGTTGAAGGCGCTGGCCAAGGCGCTGACGCGTAGCGAGGAGTCGATCAAGGATCGGGCAAAGGAAGACGGGTTGAAGATCGCGAAGTTGCGGTAACCGCAGGCTCCTCCCCAGCACGGGGAGGGGAACCAGCAGAGTTGGTGGAAGGGGCGAGCCGCTGACGCTGCGGTTCCGTATGCCGACAACCCCCTCCACCGTCCTTCGGACGGTCCCCCTCCCCGCGGAGCGGGGAGGATCTTGGTTACAGCTTCACCAGCATCTTGCCCTTGTTCTGGCCGCTGAACAGACCGAGGAACGCGTCGGGCATGTTCTCCAGCCCTTCGACCACGGTTTCCTCGCGCTGGAAGTTGCCGCCGGCGACGATTTCGCCCATGCCCTGCTGGAATTCGGCGATGCGACCCATGAAGTCGCTGACGATGAAGCCCTGGATGCGGATGCGCGCGGCGATGACCCGCATCAGGTAGCGCAGGCTGGTCGGCTGCGACGCGTTATAGCCGTCGATCATGCCGCAGATCGCAAAGCGCGCGCCCTGGTTCGCATGGGCCAGCGCCGCGTCGAGATGGTCGCCGCCGACATTGTCGAAATAGACATCGATCCCGTCCAGCGCGGCGGCGCCGAGCGCCTTCACCAGCGGCACGTCACCCTTATAGTCGATGACATGGTCGGCACCGAGAGAGCGGACCCATTCGACCTTTTCCGCTCCGCCGGCCGATCCGATGACGGTCATGCCCTTCGCCTTGGCGATCTGCACCACGACCGACCCGACCGCGCCGGCGGCGGCCGAGACGAACACGGTGTCGCCGGCCTTCGCCTCGGCGACGGCAAGCAGGCCGAACCACGCGGTCATGCCGGTCAGGCCCAGCGCACCTAGGAACGCCTGTTCGGGGAGATCGATATCGGGCAGCTTGTTCACGCCCTTGGCAGGCACGATCGCTTCGTCGCGCCAGCCGGCCATGTGCTGCACGCGGGTTCCGACCGGCAGGTCGGCGGCCTTGCTTTCGATCACTTCGCCGACCGCGCCGCCATCCATCGGGGCGTCGAGCTGGAACGGCGGGACATAGCTTTTCACGTCGTTCATCCGGCCGCGCATATAGGGGTCGACCGACAGCCAGCGATTCGCGATGCGGACTTCCCCGTCCGCCAGTTCGCGCTGCGGCAGGTCGCGCAGGTCGAAATCGGTCATCACCGGCATTCCCTGCGGTCGCTTTACCAGATGCCACGCCTTCGCCATGTTGGATGCTCCATATCAGTTTCGGTCCGCAACTTAAGCGCCTGTCCCGCAAAAGCAAAGGGGCGCGGTTTCCCGCGCCCCTCCGCCTGTCGCCACTGCGAACGGTTTAGTAGGTTCCGGGGGAGCTACGATTGAGGTTCGTATTGCTGTCGGTCGTCGTCCCGCCCACGCCGGTTCCGGCCGTGGTCGAGGTGCCGGCACCCAGCGCCTGACCGGTCGTGGTCGACGTGTTGCCGGTCGTGGTCGACGCGCCATAGCGGTTCGCTTCGCGCGTCCGGTCGTCGTCATTGTTCTGCGTGCCGAAGCGATCGCTGCCATAGCGCTGCTGCGACTGGTTGCCGAACATCGCCTGCTTCTCTTCCTCGTCGCGCCATGCCTGCTTGGCTTCCGAGGCGGTCTTGCGCAGCTTCACCTTGCCGTCGACCGACGACACCCAGCGCGACGGGATCGAGTGATGATGACCACCGGCGTCCGGGTCGCTCTTCGTCAGGATGATGCGGTCGCCGCGCACCTTGTCGACAGTGCCGACATGTTCGTCGTCGGACCCGACGACTTCCATATGCTCGGTCACGCGGGTCAGGCTGTCGCGCTGCGTCTGCCGCTCGGTGCGGAAGGCGTTGAACTCGCTCTGGAAGCGCTGCGAATTTTCCTGGCGATATTCGTCGTAATCGCGGTCGAACGCGCTGACCTGCGTGTCACGCCATGACCGGTAGGCGTGGTCGCCGTGACGGTCGTCATAGCGCGCCATCTGCTCGTCGTAGCGCTGGTCGCGTTCGCGGCGGCGTTCCGCTTCTTCATCACCGAACCAGGAGCGGACTTCGTCGCCGGCGCGCGCCAGGAAACCGCGCTCGTCGGCATCATATTCGAGGTCGTCGCGCCGGTTGCTGCGGTCGTTCCGGAAGCGGTCGTTTCCGTAGCGCGAGTCGCGTTCGCCCTGATCGGCGAAACGGTGGCCGTCATGGGCATAGCTGCCGCGATAGCGGTCGCCCTGCGCACCGTAGCCCCGCGACCCGCGATCCGAATAATCGAAGTCCCGGCTGCCGTAATCGCGGCTGCCGTAATCGCGGCTGCCATATTCACGGTTGCCATAGTCCCGGCTGCCATAGCCGCGGTCGCGGTCCGCACCGTAGCTGGAGCCGTAGGACGAACGGCCGCCATAATAGTCGCGATTGCCGCGGTCGTCGCGCTGCGATCCGCTGCCATAGCTTTGCGAACCATAGCCATAGCCGCCCCGTCCACGATCGTCGCGGTCCCGCCAGCGGTTGTCTTCGCCGTTGCGGCTGTTCCGCGACCAGTCGTCGTCGCGCGAATAGCGATCATAGCCCATGAAAATCTCCTGCAGATGGTTCATGTTGTTGGCGGCGCAGCAGCATGGTCGCTGCCATGTCGTATGCCAGAGAAGCACCCAACAGGCCGATGGTTCCGACCCGTCTGAAACGGGCGCGACGAAGGGGTTCGTCGCAGCGACCGATGGCGGCCGGACGTTTTTGATCGGGAAATGTGCAAGACCCGTTGCATCCGCTTTTTCGGGCCGCTAAGGGAACGGCCCCGGCGACGTCCGGGAACGGGGCGGGGCTGTAGCTCAGATGGGAGAGCGCTGCAATCGCACTGCAGAGGTCAGGGGTTCGATTCCCCTCAGCTCCACCACCCCGCCTTCTACCTCCACATCGCTGATCTGATAGCGCGACCACCGCCGGATCGGTCGCGGCATGGCTGCTTGCGTTGATAGCGGAGCAATACCCCACTAAAGCAATGGGATTATTCCCAGCTCCCGTCGAGCGGTTACAACGACCCTCGACACCGCCGATCCGCGGCGGTCCTGAACATGGGGAGATCAGGTTTGAAACAGAATTTCGCACCGCTCGCGGCCGTCGCGTTGCTCGGGCTCGCCGCATGCGGCGACAAGACCGCCGCCGACAATGCCGCCGCGGAAAACGCCGTGATCGAGACGAACCTGACCTCACTCGACGAACCGCTGGCGAACGATGTGGCGCTCGGCAACGACGTCGCCCTGCCCGGCGACAATGTCGTGCTGAACGACGCCGCGGCGAACGTAGCCGATCCGGTAACCAACGGCACCGGCCTTTGAGTTTCGCGGCGCTCCGGGCGCCGCCTCCGCAACGCTTTGGATAGCTCCCTAAGCGCAACTCGGGCCGGACGGCAGCCGCCGCCCGGCCCCTTTCTTTGCGAGCAGATGCGATGACCCAGCCCGACGACGACCGCCGCCGCGCGATCGACCATGCCACCCGTGCCCTGTCGAGCGCGCGCATGGCGTGGCGGCAGGCGCAGCCGAACCGGCGGCAGCCCGCGGCCTTTCCGCGCCGTGCCGAGCTGGCACGCGCGGTCGAGCTGCTGGCGGCGGCGCTGTTCCCGGCGCGGATCGGCGGCTTTGATGGCGCGGCTGACGCGGAGGATGCGTTCGTTGCCGAACGACTGACCGAAGCGTTCGCGCTGCTCGATACGGCGATCGTCGCCGAGTTCGCTTATTGGCGCGATGCGACGGGGATCGGGGCGGCGGCGGAGCGGCCCGCAGAGATCGTGCGGCTGTTCGCGGGGACGCTGTCGCGGGTGCGGGCGCTGCTCGACACCGACGTCGCGGCGATCTTTCGCGGTGACCCGGCCGCGCGGAGCGTCGACGAAATCCTGATCTGCTATCCGGGCGCGACCGCGATCCTGCACCATCGCCTTGCGCACGAGCTGGATTCGCTGGGCGCGCCGATCGTCGCGCGGATCATGTCGGAAATCGCCAACGAACGCACCGGGATCGACATCCATCCCGGTGCGACGATCGGGCCGGGCTTCTTCATCGACCATGGCACCGGCGTCGTCATCGGCGAGACGGCGGTGATCGGCGCGCGGGTGCGGCTGTACCAGCATGTGACGCTGGGCGCGCGGACACCGCGCCGGTCGGAGCTGCGCGAGGCGACCGGACCGTTTGCCGAACGGGTGCCGCGCCATCCGATCGTCGGTGACGATGTGGTGATCTATGCCGGGGCGACCATTTTGGGGCGGGTGCGGATCGGCGACCGGGCGGTGATCGGCGGCAATGTCTGGCTGCTGAAGGACGTCGCGCCGCGCACCGTCATCGTGCAGCCGGAGGCGGTCGTCGCGTCCTGACGGGACAATCGATCACGCCAGCGAAACGAAACCGGGCATCGCGACGTTGAGCGATGAACGATGATAAAGGTAGCCAGCTATAACATGCGCAAGGCGATCGGGACCGATCGCCGCCGCATGCCCGAACGCACGCTGGAAGTGCTGCGCGAGGTCGATGCCGACATCATCGCGCTGCAGGAATGCGACCGCCGACTGGGCGAGCGCGCCGGGGTGATCCCGCTGCACATGCTGGACGAGCACAGCCCGTGGAAGGCGGTGCCGATCGCGATCCGGGCGCAGTCGATGGGATGGCACGGCAACGCGCTGCTGGTGCGCAAGGACGCGACGGTCAGCGCGCCCCGCCGGATCGAGATACCGGCGCTGGAGCCGCGCGGTGCGGTGCGGGCGGATGTGACGCTGAACGGCATGACATTGCGGGTGGTGGGCATGCATCTCGACCTGTCGGGGTTGTGGCGGCGCAAACAGGCGTCGGCGATCCTGCACGAGGTCGATGGCTGCGAACCGGCGCTGCCGAGCGTGTTGATGGGCGACCTGAACGAATGGACGCCGCAATCGGGATGCCTGCGCGATTTCGGGCGCAATCATCGCTTCGCCGAAACCGGTCCGAGCTTCCATGCGAAGCACCCGGTCGGGCGGCTCGACCGGATCATGGTGTCGAGCGAGTTGCGCGTCGTGGAGTCCGGCACCCATCACAGTGCGGCGGCGCGCAAGGCGTCGGATCATCTGCCGATCTGGGCGACGATCAAGCCGGCATGAACGACGCCCCGCCCCCGCTGCGCGACCGGGAGCTGCGGCTGGCGCTGGTCTGTTACGGGGGGATCAGCCTGGCGGTGTATATGCACGGGCTGGTCAAGGAAGTGTGGCATATCGCCCGCGCCAGCCGGGCGATGCAGGACGAGAGCGAGCCGCTCAGCGGCAGCGCCGGCGTCTATCAGACGATGCTGCATGAACTGGCGACACTCAGCGGCATCCGGCTGCGGGTGCTGGTCGATATCGTCGCCGGCGCCAGCGCGGGCGGGATCAACGGGGTGTTCCTGGCCCATGCGGTCGCGACCGGCCAGTCGCTCGATCCGCTGACCGAATTGTGGCTGGAGGGCGCGGATATCGAGGCGCTGATCGACCCGGCTCAGGCGCCGGCCAGCGCGCTGTCGCGCCCCTGGGCCCGGCCGATCGCGTGGATGGCGCTGGGCCGCGAGGGCGAGGATGTGTCGAGCGTCGACATCGCCGCGCGCGACGAACTGCGCGCCAAGCTCGACCGGTTCGTCCGCGCCCGGTGGTTCGAACCGCCCTTCGGCGGGCGCGCGATGGTTGACATGCTGCTGAACGCGTTCGAGGCGATGGCGGCGGGGCCGGTCGGCCCGCGCCTGCTGCCGCCGGGCCAGCCGCTCGACCTGTTCGTCACCGTCACCGACTTTGCCGGCCATCCCGAACTGCTGCGGCTCAATTCGCCGAGGGAAGTGGTCGAGACCGAGCATCGCATCGTCATCGGCTTTTCCGACCATGGCGACGGGCCGCTGGCCGATCCGGCCGAGCTGGTGTTCGCGGCGCGGGCGACATCGAGCTTCCCGGGCGCGTTTCCGCCGTTCCGGGTGGGCGAACTGGATGCCGCGCTGGCGGATCGGGGGACCGCGTGGCCGGGACGCGAGGCGTTCCTGCGCCGGGTGCTGCCACGGCAATCGGCGGTGAACATGGTCGAACAGGCGGCGCTGATCGACGGATCGGTGCTCGCCAACGCCCCGTTCCGCCCGGCGATCGACGCCCTTCGCGAACGCCCGGCGCGGCGGCAGGTCGACCGGCGCTTCGTCTATCTCGACCCCGCGCCCAACCACAAATTCGGCTTCGGCACCGAATCCAAGGGGCCGCCGACCTTTTTCCAGACGATCCTCGGCGCGCTGTCCGAACTGCCGCGCAAGCAACCGATCCGCGACAATCTGGACGCGATCCAGCGCCGGTCGGAGCGGATCGAGCGGATGCTGGCGATCGTCGAGAAGCTGCGCGCGGGCGTCGAGGCGGAGGTCGAGCAGCTGTTCGGCTATACCTTGTTCCTCGACTGGCCCACCCCCTCGCGCCTCGCCGGGTGGCGGCAGCGGGCGCAGGTGCAGGCGGCGAAGCGCGCCGGCTATGGCCATGCGGCCTATGGGCTGCTGAAGGTCGATCAGGTGCTCGACCGGCTGGCCGACCGGGTCGTGACGCTGGCCGACGATCCCTCCCCCGACCGGCGGCGGCGGTTGCGCGAGGCGTTTCACCGCATCGTCGTGGAGCGGGAGGCGGACCGGTTCGACGGCGATGGTGCGTCGGCGGCGACGATCGACTTCCTGCGTGCCCATGATCTCGCCTTTCGCATCCGGCGGTTGCGGCTGCTGGTCCGCACGGTGTCGGCGATGGAGCCGGATCAGGATGCGGCGGCGCTGGCGCCGGTGCGCGAGGCGATCTTCGCCAGTTTGACGCCCTACCTCGCCTGCGAACATGCCGATCATTTCGACGCCGTCCGGCCGCTGGCTGCCGACAAGCGGGTCGATCCGGCCGATCTGCTGGCGGCGATGGCGACGGCGATGGACCTTGCCACGCTCGACGCGCAGGCCGAGGAACTGCTGTCGGCGGCCCTCTCCGCCGCGCCGCGCGACATTCGCCGGCCGGTGCTGCTCGCCTATCTGGGCTTCCCGTTCTTCGACATCGCGACGCTGCCGCTCCTGGGCGGCGAAGGGCTGGACGAGTTCGATCCGGTGCGGGTCGACCGGATCGCGCCCGACGATGCGCCGTCGATCCGGGCGGGCGGCGCGGAGGCGACGTTGAAGGGCATCCGCTTCAACAATTTCGGGGCGTTCTTCAGCCGGCCCTATCGCGAGAACGACTATCTGTGGGGGCGGCTGCACGGGGCGGAGCGGATGATCGATATCGCGCTGTCGACCCTGCCCGCCGAAGTCCGCCTGCCGCCGGGGTGGATCACCCGGCACAAGCGCGCGGCGTTCCTCGCGATCCTCGACGAGGAGCAGCCGCGGCTGACGACGATCCAGCCGCTGTTCGACGAGTTGCGGGGGGAGATCGGGTAGCGGCCTTTCCCTGCCCCGGCGTGCCGCGTCGGGCAGCGGTCGGAAAGAAGCGGGATCCCGGATCAAGTCCGGGGTGACGGTTGGAGATCGTGGAGCGGTCCTGCGCCTATTGGAATTTCGCGCATGACCGGCGTAAGGATGGACCTCTAGCGAGCATAACGACGAAGGCGCCCCCCGCATGCAGTTCCTGAAAACCCTCTTCTGGGCCTTGCTGGTCGGGGTGATGGTCGCCTTCGCGCTCAACAATATGACGATGGTGCCGCTGAAGCTGTGGGGCACGCTGTATGCCGATGTGAACCTGCCGCTGCTGCTGCTGGTCACGTTCCTGGCAGGGTTCCTGCCGACCTTCGTCGCGCTGCACCTGACGCGCTGGCGGTTGCGGCAGCGGATCGCGGCGACCGACCGGACGCTGGCCGACCTGCACCGCGTCGAGGCGGTGTCGGTGCCCGCCGACCCCGCCCCCATCCCTTCGCAGGTCACGCCGGGAGCCGTATCGTGAGCCGTTCGCCGATCTATGTCGCCCTCGACACCCCCGATCTCGACCGTGCCAAGGCGCTGGCGAACAAGGTGCGCGGCCATGTCGGCGGGCTGAAGCTGGGCCTCGAATTCTTCATGGCCAATGGCCGCGCGGGCGTGCGGACGATGGCGGAACTTGGCCTGCCGATCTTCCTCGACCTGAAATTCCACGACATTCCCAATACCGTCGCCAAGGCGATCCAGGCGCTGGGGCCGCTCGATCCGGCGATCCTGACCGTCCATGCCTCGGGCGGGCGGGCGATGCTGGAGGATGCGAAGGCCGCTGCGCCGGTCGGGACCAAGGTCGTCGCGGTGACGATGCTGACCAGCCTCGACGCGCACGACCTGTCGTCGATCGGCCTGTCGCCCGACCCGCATGAACAGGTGGTGCGGCTGACCGAACTGGCCAGGAGCGCCGGGATCGACGGGGTGGTGTGTTCGGGGGCCGAGGTCGCGGCGGCCAAGAAGGCGTGGCCGCAGGGTTTTTTCGTAGTGCCGGGCGTGCGGCCGGCGGACGGACCGGTCGGCGACCAGAAGCGGGTGGTGACGCCGCGCGCCGCGCTGGACGCCGGGGCGTCGGTACTGGTGATCGGGCGGCCGATCACGCAGGCGGAGGACCCGGATCAGGCCGCACGGGCGATCGAGGGGACGCTATAGGACGCGCCGGGTGAGGTCGAGCGACGCTCGACCGAGCCGCACGAGGCGCGTCCGGCCGGCGGCGCGAAAAGCGCCGTCCGACGACGCGGGCTTTGCCCGCGGCGGGGCCTCTGCTTCCTTCCAAAGAAGAAGAAGCGGGACCCCGGGTCAAGCCCGGAGTGACGGGCCAGGCTGTTGTTTTTGCTAGACAAAGCGCCATACCCTAGTTTCAAAGTTCACTAAGTTCACACTCGCCACGGTTTCGCGCGCGTTCTGCACCGTCCCCATTCCAACCATGCGAAAGACCCGGCCGCCGACGCAAACGCGGCGATCCTCGCCTACCCTGGCTGATCATCGCCATGTAGGAAAGCCGTTCCGCCCCTGAACCAACGCGGCGGCCCGACGTTGCCGCCATGAGCATGTGCGGAGGGATGATGGACAGGCGGACAATCTTCGTGACCGGCGGGGAATCGGGCATCGGTGCGGCGTGCGCGGCGGCGTTCGGGGCGTTGGGCGACCGGGTCGCGATCGGCTATCATGCGGACAGCAAGGCGGCCGATGCCAGTGCCGATGCGGTGCGCCGCGCCGGGGGCGAGGCGATGACGGTGCAGGCCGATGTTGCGGACGAGGCGTCGGTCGACGCGGCGTTCGGCGCGGTCGAGCGGCCCTGGGGTCCGGCGAGCGTGCTGGTCAATTCGGCCGGGCTGAACATGTCGGGCGTG
Organism: Sphingomonas sp. ABOLH; assembly: GCF_003951715.1. NCBI lineage: Bacteria > Pseudomonadati > Pseudomonadota > Alphaproteobacteria > Sphingomonadales > Sphingomonadaceae > Sphingomonas > Sphingomonas sp. ABOLH. Next base: position 68,134 of record NZ_QQWV01000003.1, read on the forward strand.
ACGGTGCGCGACATGACGCTGGACCAATGGCGGCGGCTGATCGATACCGACCTGACCGGCGCGTTCCTGACGTCGCGGCGGTTCCTGACCGGGCGCGGGACCGAGCCGGGTGATGCGGCGATCCTGCATATCTCGTCGATCCATGCCTATGCGGTGCGCGCGGGCGGCGCGGATTATTGCGCGGCCAAGGGCGGGCTGTCGAACCTGGTCGAGACGCTGGCGATCGAGGAGGCGCCGCGCCGCATCCGGGTGAATGCGATCGAACCCGGCATGATCCTGACCCCGATGAATGCCCGGGCGAGCGCGGATGCGACCTATCGCGCGACGCTGGAGCGCAATATTCCGCTGGGGCGTGCGGGCGAGGCGAGCGAGGTCGCCGATCTGGCGGTGTTCCTGGCCTCCGACAAGGCACGCTACATCACCGGCGCGCGGATCGTGATCGATGGTGGGCTGTCGCTGATGCAGGCGCTGGGCGCATGATCGCGTCCGATTCCCCGGTCGCCGATCCGCATCGCAAGGATGCGGTGGCCGACAGCCCGATTGCGCTGGATTTCAACGTGAAGGCCATCGAGGACGTCACGATCGCAGGGCCGCCCGAACTGATGGCCCGCGACCTGATGAGCCCCTATGTCTGGCGCGAGCCAGACGGGCGCTATGCGATGATGGTGCGCGCGGTGGTGCCGCAGGGGCAGGAACTGACCGATACCGGCGTCATCTGGTCCGGATGGAGCGAGGACGGGCGGCATTTCCAAATGCTCGACCGACCGTCGATCGTGCCGGGTCCGGGCGACCATGATGCGGGCGGGGTCGAGGACCCGACGGTGGTGCGGACCGATAGCGGCTATGTCGTCTATTATTCGGGCGTGCTGTCGGATCATTCGCATGGCGAATTGTCCTATGCCGCCGGGCCGTCGCTGGATGCGCTGACCAAGAGCGGGGTCGCGCTGGCGTCGTCCAAGTCGGAGGGGAATACGAAGGAGGCGACGGTCGATCGGACCGCCGATGGCGGATGGCGGCTATTCTACGAATATGCCGCCGACGAGGCGTCGCGCGTCGGGCTGGCCATCGGGCCGGATGTGGCGGGACCGTGGGACGAGCAGCCGACACCGTTCACCCCGCGCACCGACAGCTGGGACGACTGGCACCTGTCGACCGGGCCGCTGCTGACCGACGTTCCGTCGACGCCGGTGATGTTCTATAACGGGGCGACCCGCGATGCGCGCTGGCGGATCGGGTGGGTGGCGTTCGATGCCGATTACACCCGCGTCGTGGCGCGCGGCATCCAGCCATTGGTGACCCCGCCGCCGGTCGACGACCGGAGTGCTACGGATATCGCGTTCGCGGCATCGGTGGTGGTCGTCGAGTGGGCGATCTGGCTGTATTATTCGCTGGAGGACCGGCGGCTGGCGCGGGCGTTGATCCGGCGGAGTTGAGGGTGGCACATCCTTCGTCACCCCGGCCTTGATCCGGGGTCCCGCTTTTTCTTCTTCCGAGGGCAGCAAGAAGGAAGAAGCGGGACCCCGGATCAAGGCCGGGGTGACGGTTTGGGTTGGGGGTTGCACTCCACAACCTCGGACCGTCACTCCCGCGCAGGCGGGAGTCCATAGACGCTGACGCTGCGCATGGAGCCGAGACGTTGGCGTGTATGGATTCCCGCCTTCGCGGGAATGACGAATGGTTCTCTTTGCTGGCGCAACCCTCTAAGCCCCGCCCCATGACGCTCATCAAGATCTGCGGCCTCTCGACCCCCGACACCCTGTCCGCCGCGCTGGCGGCGGGAGCGAGTCATGTCGGGTTCGTGTTCTTCCCGCCCTCCCCCCGCAATGTCGGCTTCGATGTGGCGAATGGCTTGGCGCAGGCGGTGCCGAACGGGCGCGCCAAGGTCGGGGTGTTCGTCGATCCCGACGACGCGCTGATCGATGCGGCGATGGCGGCGGCGCGGCTGAACGTGATCCAGCTGCACAAGACCGCGCCGGAGCGGATCGCAGCGATCCGCGCGCGGACCGGGCGCGAGACATGGGGCGCGGTGGCGGTCAAGACACGGGCCGATCTGGACGGCGCGCGGGCGCTGAGCGGTGCGGCGGACCGGGTGCTCTACGATGCCAAGACCCCGCCGGGCGCGGCGTTGCCGGGGGGCATGGGGCTGCGGTTCGACTGGGGGCTGCTCGACGGGTTTCGCCATCCGCTCCCCTGGGCGCTGTCGGGCGGGCTGGATGCGGGGAATGTCGCGGAAGCGATCCGGGTCACGCGCGCGCCGCTGGTCGATGTGTCGTCGGGGGTCGAGAGCGCGCCGGGCGTGAAGGATGCCGCGCGCATCCTGGCCTTTTGTACAGCGGTGCGCGGTGCCTGATCGATAGACATGGGCGCGCGTGCGGCGTAACGAGCGTCGCCATGAACGCCCCCAACAGCTATCGCGCCCAGCCTGACGAGCGTGGGCATTTCGGCGATTTCGGCGGCCGCTATGTCGCGGAAACGCTGATGCCGCTGATCCTCGACCTCGACCGCGAGTACAAGGCGGCGAAGGCCGACCCGGCATTCGCGGCGCAGTTCGACGATCTGATGACCCATTATGTCGGTCGTCCCAGCCCGCTCTATCATGCCGAGCGGCTGTCGGAGACGCTGCGTAGCGGCGCGGAGCCGGGCATGGGCGCGCAGGTGTGGTTCAAGCGCGACGAGCTGAACCATACCGGCGCGCACAAGATCAACAACTGCATCGGGCAGATCCTGCTCGCGATCCGGATGGGCAAGACGCGGATCATCGCCGAGACGGGTGCGGGCCAGCATGGCGTGGCGACCGCCGCCGTCTGCGCGCGCTTCGGCCTGCCCTGCGTCATCTATATGGGTGCCAAGGACGTCGAGCGACAGCAGCCCAATGTGTTCCGCATGAAGCTGCTGGGGGCGGAAGTCCGTCCGGTAACGTCGGGTGCGGCGACGCTGTCGGATGCGATGAACGAAGGCTTGCGCGACTGGGTCGCGAACGTCCACGACACCTTCTACATCATCGGCACCGCCGCCGGTCCGCATCCCTATCCGGAGCTGGTGCGCGATTTCCAGAGCATCATCGGCCGCGAAGCGCGGGCGCAGATGCTGGAGCGGACCGGACGCCTGCCCGACCTGCTGGTCGCGGCGATCGGCGGCGGGTCGAACGCGATCGGGCTGTTCCACCCGTTCCTCGACGATGCCGATGTGGCGATGCTGGGCGTCGAGGCGGCGGGGCATGGGCTGGACAAGGACCATGCCGCATCGCTGGCCGGTGGGTTCCCGGGCATCCTGCACGGCAACAAGACCTATCTGCTGCAGGACGAGGACGGGCAGATCGCCGAGGGGCATTCGATCTCGGCCGGCCTCGATTATCCGGGCATCGGGCCGGAACATGCCTGGCTGCGCGATATCGGGCGGGTCGAATATGACAGCGCGACCGACAAGGAGGCGCTGGATGCGTTCCAGCTGCTGTGCCGGACCGAGGGGATCATCCCCGCGCTGGAACCGGCGCATGCGATTGCGGCGGTGGCGCGGCGGGCGAAGTCCATGCGCGGCGACCAAATCATCCTGGCGAACCTGTGCGGGCGGGGGGACAAGGATATCTTCACCGTGGCGTCGGCGCTGGGGGTGGCGATTTAATGAAATCATCGCCAGGCAGCCTCAAACGACGTTCCATCAAGATCGCGCTTTTTGCGGCATCGTTCGCGCTGTTCACGCTGCTATTTTTCATAGCGGACTGGGGCCTACCCTTGATCGGGCTTCCGCGATATCTCGCGCCAGCAACCGGCGGCATCACCGCATTGCTAGCCCGTCCATGGTTCAAATGGTTTGATGAGAAGTGGCCGAAACAAAACCTCGAATATTCCCAATGACCTCCTCTCGTCTTGTCGCTGCCTTTGCAAAAGGCCGTCCGGCGCTCGTCTGTTTCGTCACCGCCGGTGACCCGACGCCCGACGCGACGCCCGCCATTCTCGACGCGCTCGTAGCCGGTGGCGCGGACGTGATCGAACTCGGCATGCCGTTCACCGATCCGATGGCCGATGGCCCGGCGATCCAGTCGGCCAATATCCGCAGCCTGAACGCCGGCACGCGCACCGCCGATGTGCTGCGGATCGCCACGGGTTTCCGCGAGCGCCATCCCGACGTACCTTTGGTGCTGATGGGCTATGCCAATCCGATGGTGCGGCGCGGCGCCGAGTGGTTTGCGCAAGGGTGCGTCGCGGCCGGGGTCGACGGGGTGATCTGCGTCGATATTCCGCCCGAGGAGGATGACAGCCTCGGCACGACGCTGCGCGCGCATGGCATCGCGCCGATCCGGCTGGCGACCCCGACCACCGATGCCGCGCGCCTGCCGGCAGTGCTGGAGGGGGCCGGCGGCTTCCTCTATTATGTCTCGGTCGCCGGGATCACCGGCAAGCAGCAGGCGGTGCAGACGTCGATCGACGAGGCGGTCGCCCGGTTGAAGGCCGCGACCGACCTGCCGATCGCGGTCGGGTTCGGCGTGCGTACGCCCGAACAGGCCGCCAATATCGCCCGCGTGGCCGACGGCGTCGTCGTGGGATCGGCAATCGTCGAGATCGTCGCCGAGCATGGCACGCAAGCCGCCGAACCCGTCCGCACCTATATCGAAAGCCTCGCCTCGGCCGTTGCCGCCGCGAGCAGGGAACCCGCATGAGCTGGCTCAACCGCGTCCGTAACGCCCTCCCCTTCGTCGCGCGCAAGGAAACGCCCGACCATCTCTGGCACAAGTGCAAGGGATGCGGGCAGATGATCTTCACCAAGGAATGGGAAGAAAATCTGCACGTCTGCCCGAAATGCGACCATCACGGCCGCATAGGGCCGAAGGAGCGGTTCGAACAGCTGTTCGATGCCGGCAGCGTCGAGATCCTGCCGAACCCGAAGGTCGCCGAGGACCCGCTGAAGTTCCGCGACAGCAAGCGCTATGTCGACCGGCTGAAGACCGCGCGGACCGATACCGGCGAGCAGGACGCGTATCGCAACGCCTATGGCACGATCCAGGGCAAGGGCTGCGTGATCGGCGTGCAGAATTTCGCGTTCATGGGCGGGTCGATGGGTCAGTATGTCGGCGAGGCGTTCATTGCGGGCGTGGAGGCGGCGATCGCGCGCGGCGTGCCCTATATCGTCTTCACCGCCAGCGGCGGGGCGCGGATGCAGGAGGGTATCCTCAGCCTGATGCAGATGCCGCGTACGACCGTTGCGATCGAGATGCTGCACGATGCCGGCCTGCCCTATCTGGTCGTACTGACCGATCCGACCTCGGGCGGGGTCATGGCAGCCTATGCGATGCTGGGCGACGTGCAGATCGCCGAGCCGAAGGCGACGCTGGCGTTCACCGGACGACGCGTGATCGAGAGCACGATCCGCGAGAAGCTGCCCGACGATTTCCAGACGTCGGAATATTATCGCGACCATGGCCTGATCGACCGCGTGACGCATCGCCGCGATCTGCCGGGCGAGCTGGCGCAGCTGATCGAGTTTCTGGGGCGCAAGGAAGCGGCCTGACAGCCAGTTCCTCCCCGCTCCGCGGGGAGGGGGACCGCCGCATAGCGGTGGTGGAGGGGGATCGCGGCGAAACGCAACCGTTGTGGAGATGGCCAGCCCCCTCCACCATGCTTCGCATGGTCCCCCTCCCCGCGTAGCGGGGAGGATTTTGAGATGCCCGATTTCGCGATATCTGCCGACCCCGCCGTACAAGCGCAGTTCGACCGGCTGGTCACCCTGTCGCCGGGGGCCGACATTCTCGGCCTCGACCGGATCACTCGGCTGCTGGGCCGGCTGGGCGACCCGCATATGCGGCTGCCGCCGGTGTTCCATGTCGCCGGCACCAATGGCAAGGGATCGACCTGCGCCTATCTGCGCGCGGCGCTGGAGGCGGCGGGGCTCAGGGTCCATGTCTATGCCAGCCCGCATCTGGTGCGGTTCAACGAACGCATCCGGCTGGCAGGCACGCTGATCGACGATACGGCATTGGCCGACCTCTTGCGCGAAGTGCTGGACGTGGCCGAGGGGATCGGAGCCAGCTTTTTCGAGATCACCACCGCCGCCGCGTTCGTTGCGTTCGCGCGGACGCCGGCCGACGCGTGCGTGATCGAGGTGGGCTTAGGCGGACGGCTGGACGCGACCAACGTCCTCCCTGCCCCGGCCGCCTGCGGAATCGCCGCATTGGGGATCGATCATGAGGCGTTCCTCGGGTCGTCGCTGGTCGGGATCGCCGGCGAGAAAGCCGGGATCGCCAAGCCGGGCGTGCCGATCGTGACGCTTGCCTATCCACCCGAGATCGCGGCGCGGGTGGCTGAGACGGTTGCGGTGGCCGGGGGCGTGCTGGTCGCGCGGGGCGATGGATGGGACGTCGAGGGCGGGCGGTATCGCGATGCGGCCGGTGGCCTCGATCTGCCCGAACCGGCGCTGGCAGGGCGGCACCAGCGTGACAATCTGGCGCTGGCAACGGCGATGCTGCGGCATCAGTCGGCGGTGCACGTGCCCGATGCGGCGATCGTTGCCGGTGGGCGCGCGGCGCACTGGCCGGCGCGGATGCAGCGGCTGCGGCCGGGCGGGCCGCTGACCGGGCGGGTCGATCCGCGCCATGGCGTGTGGCTGGACGGCGCACATAACGAGTCTGCGGCGATCGAGGTCGCGCGGGTCTGGCCGGGGATCGCGCGGGGCGAACGCTCGGCGCTGGTGCTGGGGATGCTCACCAACAAGGATGCCGGTGCGGTGCTGCGGCATCTGGCCGAGGTGGTCGACCATGTCGTCGCGGTGCCGGTGCCGGGCCATGCGCATCACGCGCCGGCCGATCTGGCAAAGGTTGCGCGGGGACTGGGGCTGACCGCCGATGTCGCGACCGATCCGGCGGCGGCACTGGACCTGCTGGCGCGATCGGAGCCGGAGGCAGTGCTGATCGCTGGGTCGCTGTATCTGGCGGGTACGGTGCTGGCGGCGAATGACGAGGTGCCGGTTTAGTTTTTGTTCACGCGAAGGCGCGGAGGCACGAAGAAGATTAGTTTTCGCGCGGAGGCGCGAAGGCGCAGAGAGGTTTCGAAGCTGGCGGGTGTTATCGAGTCGGCGAAGCCTGCTCTTACCTGCGCTCCAAGATCGAGAGCCGCTGTCGCGGTAGGTACAACTTCTCTGCGCCTCCGCGCCTCCGCGTGAATCAACCCTTACGAAGCTCCCGCTTCCACCGCACCCATTCGAGCAGCACGAACACCACCGCGACCAGACCCAGTGCGGCGGTGAAGCGGAACACCGGGGCATAGCCCATCTGCTCGACCGCTTCGCCCAGCCCCGCGCGGCCGAGCGAGCCGACCAGCAGCGTCAGCGACGACAGCAGCGCATATTGGACCGCGCTATGTTCCTTGCTGGCGATCGAGGAGAGATAGGCGACGAATGCCGCCCCGGCCAAACCGCCCGCGATATTCTCGCCCGAAATCGCCACCATCAGCCGAACCATCCGCGCATCGGCGCCCAGCCCATGCAGGCCGAGCGTCCCCGCCACCGCATCGATCACCGGCGCACCTGCGGCCAGATCGGCATAGAGCAGGTTGCTGGCCGCCGCGACGATCGCGCCGATCAACAGCGTCGGCATCCGCCCGAGCATCGCGAACGAGATACCGCCCAGCGACACGCCGAGGATGGTCATGCCCACGCCGAAGATCTTGGAGGCGAAGGCGACCTCGTCGTTCGTGTATTTCAGCTCCTCCAGATAGAAGGGATAGGCGAACGGCCCCCAGATCGAATCGCACAGCCGGTAGCTGAGGATCAGGCCGAGCACGATCACCACGCCGAAGCCCAGCCGCCCGACCAGCTCGGCCATTGGCAGGATCAGCGCGCGATAGCCATGTTCGACGAAGCCGCTGGCAGGCGCCGCGCCCTCTTGCTCCCAGCCGAAATATTGGGCGTTGAGCGCGCGGCGGTTGAGCCACGCGGCGACCAGCGCGGGTATCATGACGGTCGCGATGACGATCCAGAAGCCGGTCAGCCGGGTGAAGTCGCCGACGCTGGGCGGAGTCTGGCCGGCGGGCGTCGCGAGCACCCGCGCCATGAACGCACCGATGGTGACGATCGCCCAGCCCCAGCACAGGCCGACGATGATCAGGCCGGTACGCTTGTCGCGCGCGCTGGGGCCGGTGACGGCTACGGCCTCCTGTTGCACCGCCGGCCGCGGCGTATCGGGGGCGAGCAAGGTGACGAGCAGCAGCACGAGCATCAGGACGCCCATCGCGGCATAGACCGTCTGCCAACCGATCCGCGCCGCCAGCACCAGCGCGAGCGCGCCACCGATCAGCGTCGCGAGCCGGTAGCCGAGCTGATAGATGGACGACAGGATGCCCAGGGTCGCGCGTTCGTCGGCGACGTCGATGCGCCATGCGTCGATTACCACGTCCTGCGTCGCCGCGGCGAAGGCACCGATGACGGCGATGAGCGCGAACCAGCCGATCGCGCGCGCCGGGTCGCTGATCGCGAGCAACAGGAAGGTCGCGGCCAGCACCCCCTGGCACAGCAGCAGCCACGACCGCCGCCGCCCGAAGCGCTCCAGCAGCGGCAGGCGCAACCGGTCGACCAGCGGCGACCACAGGAACTTGAACGCGTAAAGCAGACCGATCCACGACAACAGGCCGATGGTCGCAAGGTTGATCTTCGCCTCGCCCAGCCAGGCGTTCAGCGTGCCGAGCAGCAGGGTGAAGGGCAGCCCGGCGGCAAGGCCGAAGGCGAACATCGCCCCGGTCTTGGGGTTGTTCAGCCCCATGCGGATCAGCGCCAGCCCCTTGGGCGCGGCTTCGGTCATTCAAATCCTCCCGGAAGGGGCGCGACCGTAGAAGGGGTTGGGGGTGGCGGCAAGGTGGGCCAGCCGCCTTCGCATGCCTTATCCCTTTGGTTCGGGCGGCTTCGAGTCTTTCGAGAACGGAGCGTTGTAAGAAGATTCGGTTTCACGCGGAGGCGCGGAGACGCGGAGAAGAAGGAAAAGTGGTTCGCGCAGAGGCGCAGAGAACGCAGAGAGACTGCGATTCACGCCGGCGCCGTTCTTACGGCGAAGCCGTCCGAATCGGCAGAAAGAGGGGGGCGCCATGGCGGCATGCGCATCATCTCCGCGCCTCTGCGCCTCTGCGCGAAAACTATCTTCTTCGCGTCTCCGCGCCTTCGCGTGAAACGAACTTCCTAAACCGCGGGCAGCGTTCTCGACGGACGCTTCTCGACAGGCTCGAAGCTGCTCGAACCAAGCGGATCCTAGATACGGTTATGCTGCCGTCTGGAACAGGTTGAACCCACTCGGCAACCGCCTGGGCAGCTTGGCGCCGGCCACCACCGCGTCGATCGCGTCGATGGCGCTGATCAGGTCCTTTTGCGGATAGGGCTTGCTGAGACAGCCCGCCGCGAAATCCTGGGCGCCCTGCGGGCAGCTGCCGGTCACCAGCAGCACCGGCACGCCGCGTCCATGCGCCACGCGCGCGACGTCCAGCCCGCTGCCGTCCGACAGGTTGATGTCGACCAACACGAGGTCGAGCCCGTCATCCCCCTCGATCGCGGCACAGGCACCGGCCACGGTGTCGACGGTCGCGCGGATGTCGAAGCCCGACGCCCCCAGGAAATGTTCGGTGTCGAACGCGACCAGGGGTTCGTCCTCGACGACCAGGATCCGGTTGATGTGCCGCTTCTTGCGCCCGAACAACATATCCCCTCTCGCTTTCCACCGGGATGCAACCAGCTTATACGAAGCCACAAACTCGCGAAGGCGACGAAGGAACCGCTTCGGCTGAAACTTTCGTCGCGTCGCCGCAAACGGATACCCAGATCATCGTTACGTCCCCTGAATCCCCGACCGAATCCCCCCGCGACGGCCAACGTATCGCCAAGCTGATGGCGCGCGCCGGTGTCGCGTCGCGCCGCGATGTCGAGCGCATGATCACCGCCGGCCGGGTGGCGCTGAACGGCGTCGTCGTCGACACGCCCGCCACCATCCTGCCCAATCTGAAGGGCGTGACCGTCGATGGCGCGCCCGTCGCCGCGCCCGAACCGACGCGGCTGTTCCGCTTCCACAAGCCCGCCGGCACGCTGACCGCCGAGCGTGACGGCGCGGGTCGCGCGACGATCTACGACCGGTTGCCGGCGGGCCTCCCCCGGCTGATCCCGGTCGGGCGGCTCGACCTCAATACCGAGGGGTTGTTGCTGATGACCACCGACGGTGAATTGAAGCGCCGTCTGGAACTGCCCGCGACCGGGGTCGAGCGGACCTATCGCGCGCGCGCGTACGGCGAGGTCAGCCAGCAGCAGCTCGAAGAGCTGATGATGGGGATCGAGATCGAGGGCGTGCGCTACGGCCCGATCAACGCCAATCTCGAACGGCGCACCGGGACGAACACCTGGATCGAGATGACGCTGACCGAAGGCAAGAACCGCGAGGTTCGCCGCGTGCTCGAACATCTGGGGCTGAAGGTCTCGCGCCTGATCCGCACTCGCTATGGCCCCTTCTATCTGGAAGACCTGCCCGAAGGCGAGGTCGACGAGATCCGCCAGCACGAGCTGGTCGCGTTCCGCAAGACGCTGGCCAACAAGCCGACCAGCAAGCCCGCGCCGGAGGGTGCCGATCCTGCCGCGCTGAAGGCATGGAAGCGGGCGACGCCGCTGCCGCGTCCCGAACCGGTCGAGCGACCGCGTTTCGACGAACGCCGCCCGCGCGTGGAGCGCGACGGGCAGCGTTCGGGGTTCAGCGGGCGCCGGCCGGACCGCGACGGCGGCGAACGGCGCATCTTCGGCGATGGCGCGCAGGCGGGCGGCGAGCGCCCCCGCTTCGGCACGCGGCTGCAGGGCGATGCCCGGCGGAGCGGCCCGCGCACCCATGTGACCGAACGGCCGGTCGAGCGACGCGAGGGCTTCGATCCCCTCACCCAGGCCGGACAGACGCCGGCCGAGCGGCGGCAGCCGGGGCTTGGCGACCGGCGCGCCTATGGCGACCGGCCGACCGAGAATGCGCGGGCACGGCGGGCGGCGGCGCATGCCGAACGGCCCGGCTATGACGGCGTGGCCCGCGTGCCGCGCAAGCCGCGCGAGCAGGCGCACACCGACGAGGCGCGGACGGCGCGTGGCCCGGTCGACAAGCGGATGACGCAGGCGGAAGCGGCGGAAGCCGACCGGGCGAGCTTCGTCGACCGGCCCAAGCGCAAGCCCAGCGGCTGGGCCAAGGCCGGCCCCTCCCCCCGCATCGCCAAGGGCAAGCCCAAGGGCGGTCGCCCCGGCGGCGGCAAGCCCGGTGGAGGAAAGCGCTGATGCGGGTGATTTCAGGACAATGGCGCGGTCGCCCGGTCGTCGCTCCCAAGGGCGATGCAACCCGCCCGACCGCCGACCGTACCCGCGAGGCATTGTTTTCGATGCTGGCCAGCCGGGTCGGCAGCTTCGACGAGCTGGCGGTGGCGGACCTGTTCGCCGGATCGGGCGCGCTGGGGATCGAGGCGCTGTCGCGCGGTGCCGCGACCTGCCTGTTCGTCGAACAGGACAAGGCCGCGCTGGACGCGCTGCGCGCCAATCTGGCGAAGCTGGACGTGGCGGGTGCAGACGTGCGGGCAACGTCGGTGCTGGCGCTCGGTCCGGCGCCGCGCCCGCTCGACATCGTGATGATGGACCCGCCCTATGGCAGCGGCGCCGGCGCCGTGGCGGCGGACAAGCTGGCGCGGCTGGGCTGGATCGGTCCGGCGACGTGGGTCAGCATCGAAACCGCCAAGAGCGAGGCGCTGGACCTGCCCCAATTCACCGTCGATGCGGAACGCACCTATGGGAAGGCGCGCATAACGCTCTTGCGACTGATTTGATCCCGAAATATTCCCGCCGTTAACATTTCGACCGAAAAATGCTGATAGGGCTTTCGGATCGTTGCAGCGGCGGGATGGGGAATGGACAGCGCGGTATATGCCCTGATCGTCAACGCCTGCATCGCCGGGCTGTTCGCGACCGCGTTCGCGATCGTCCGGATATCCTATCCCGAACAGCGTTACGTCACCTGGTTCGTGCTGGCCTATCTGATCGGCGGGCTGACGCCGCTGAGCGAACTGGGCGTGCGGCTGACCGATTCGACCACGCTGTTCATGATCGGCAGCTATGGGTCGTTTCTGGTCAGCATTGTGCTGTTGCAGGGCGGACTGGCCGCGCTGGCGGGACGCGCGGTCCCGCGCGGGCCGCTGATCGCGCTGCTGGTCTTCGGCGTGGTCGTCCGGGCGCTGATCTGGAACGGACCGCGCAACGAATTGTGGTATGAAATCGCCTATCAGGCGCCGTTCGCGCTGGGCGCGTCGCTATCGACGGTCATTGCGGTCGATGCGGTGCGGCGCAGGCGCGGCGCGCTGTGGCTGGCGCTGGCGATCGCATCCGCGCTGACGACCGCGCATTTCGTCGTCAAACCCTTTTTCGCGGCGACGTTCGGATCGGGAACGACGGCAAAGGCTTATGCGAGCAGCAGCTATGCGTTGTTCTCTCAGGCGACCGGCGGCGTGCTGATCGTCACAGCGGGACTGTTGACGCTGTTGCTGGTGGTGAAGGCAGCGATGGGATTGTCGGTGGCCGCGTCGGAAACCGATCCGCTGACCGGCATCGCCAACCGACGGGGGTTCGAACGGCGCGCGACGCGGCTGCTGGCCCGGTCCTGGCAGCAGGACGAGCCGCTGGCAGCGATCCTGTTCGACCTCGACCATTTCAAGCGAGTCAATGATGGCTATGGCCATGCCACCGGCGACCTCGTGCTGCGCGCGTTCGCCACGATGCTGACCGAACGGTTGCCGGCATCGGCGGTGATCGCGCGGCTGGGCGGGGAGGAATTCGTCGCCGTGCTCGACCGCACGACGCTGCGCGGAGCGTGGCTGGCGGCGCAGTCGGTCCGCGCGTCGCTGCCCGCCATCGCCACGCATCTGCCGCCGATCACGGTCAGCGCCGGGCTGGCGGTGCTGGAACCGGGCGATACGCTCGACAGCCTGATCGACCGGGCGGATCGGCGATCCTATGAAGCCAAGCGCGCCGGGCGCAACCGGATCTGCCCGGTGCCCGACCCGGTGGTCGACGCGCAGAGCCTGCGGACTGGGTAAAGGTTATCGCTCGCGGGGGACCAGCAGCAGGCCGACGATGCTGGCGATCCCCGCCGCGCCCAGCACCGCGCCGACCGCGGACAAGCCGTGCGACACCGACAGTGCCTGGGCGATGCTGGGGGTCAGTCCGCCGCCGATCACCCCGCCGACATTGAACCCCATCGATGCGCCGGTATAGCGCACCCGCGCCGGGAACAGCGCGGGCAACCATGCGCCGAGCGGTCCGTAGACGAAGCCCATCATCAGCAGCGCGAACGACAGCCACGCGCCGATCACGAACAGCGATCCGCCGCCGACCATCGGCGCCAGCAGCACGCCAGCCAGCACCACGCCGACACAGCCGCCGGCAAGGACCCTGGCCGGGGTCGAGCGATCCGACAGCCATCCGGCAAGCGCGATGCCGATGGCCATGAACAGGATCGCGATCAGCTGGGTCTGGAGGAACGCGCTGCGGCTGTAGCCCAAGGCGGTCGTGCCGTAGCCGAGCACGAAGGTCGTCGCGATATAATAGAGCGCGAAACAGGCGACGACCCCGAACGTCCCGGCCAGCGTCGCGCGCAGATGCGCGCCGGCCAGTTCGGCGATCGGCACCGCGGCGGGCGCCTCCCGCTCCAGCGCCTTCGCGAAGGCCGGCGTTTCGTGGAGCTTCACCCGCACCCACAGGCCGAGGCCGACCAGCGCCGCGCTGAACAGGAACGGCAGGCGCCAGCCCCAGGCGGCGAAGTCGGCGTCGGACAGTGCAAGGCCGAGCAGCAGGAACAGCCCGTTGGCGGCTATGAACCCGACCGGCGCGCCCAGCTGCGGCACCATGCCGAACCGTCCGCGCCAGCCCGGCGGGGCGTTCTCGACCGCGAGCAATGCCGCCCCGCCCCATTCGCCGCCCAGCCCCAGCCCCTGCGCAAACCGCAACGTGCACAGCAGCAGCGGCGCGATCCAGCCGACCATGGCATAGGTCGGCAGGAACGCGATCAGCAGCGTCGACCCGCCCATCAGCATCAGCGATGCGACGAGGGTCGACTTGCGCCCCAGCCGGTCGCCGAAATGGCCGAACACCACCGCGCCGAGCGGTCGTGCGATGAAGGCGAGGCCGATCGACAGGTAGCTCGCCATCAGCTGCGCCGACGCGCTTTCCGACGGAAAGAACAGCGGTCCGAAGACCAGCGTCGCGGCGGTCGCGTAGATATAGAAGTCGTAGAATTCGACCGAGGTGCCGATCAGGCTGGCGATCAGGATGCGACGATGGACGCGCATGGGGTGCGGTTGGGTCATGCGCCCGCCTAGCAATTTGACGCTCCAAGGCAAGAAGCGTTCACACAGGCGCGTTGTCACGTAATTATAGGACCCTGTCCCATGCAGCTCGTGACCCCGGACTTGATCCGGGGTCCCGCTTCTCACTCCGGTTGCCAAAGAAGCGGGACCCCGGGTCAAGCCCGGGGTGACGACGGTGTTACTTCGCGCTGGCGAGCTTCACCGGCGTCAGCTGCGCGACCCGGACCTGCGCGTCGCGGTGCATTTCGCGGCGGCAACGGCCTTCATCGGCGACACCGCGCAGGCCGAAGGCGCGCGACCGGCACGCCCCGATCGCGGCACGATCGATACGCGCGTCGAGGATGCGGCGGCCTTCGGCGGTGCCGAGGTCGAGGCCGGCGATCGACACACGGGCGGTGACCGGCTCGCGCTGTTCGGCATGGGCGGCGGACGACAGGCAGGCGGCAACGGCCGCCGCGAGGACGATGAGACGGTTGGTCATGATAGCTCCTGCGAATGCGGTGCCCGTCGCGGCAGCGGTCGTCCGGGATGACGCCGCCGTCCACCGGCAGCCGCGCGATAGTCACCCAATGTTGCAACGCAGCGAAGCGATGATGGCAGGTTGATGACGGTTCTGAAACGATTTCCTTGCTTGTCGCTTTACGGTTCGTTCCCTACCTGTTCGACGATGTCCTCGCTTGCTCCCCCCGCCCCGACCCCGGCCGACGCCCCCTATCTGCGCGGCCTGAACGAACCGCAGCGCGATGCGGTACTGACCACCGACGGGCCGGTGCTGGTGCTGGCCGGCGCGGGCACGGGCAAGACCGCGGCGCTGACCGCCCGGCTGGCGCATCTGCTCTACACCCGGAAGGCCTATCCGTCCGAAATCCTGTCGGTGACCTTCACCAACAAGGCCGCGCGCGAAATGCGTGAGCGCGTCGCCCGGCTGGTCGGCGACATGGTGGAGGGGATGCCGTGGCTCGGCACCTTCCACGCGATCGGCGCGAAGATGCTCCGGCGCCATGCCGAACTGGTCGGGTTGCAGTCGAACTTCACCATCCTCGACACCGACGACCAGTTGCGGCTGCTGAAACAGTTGATCGTCGCCGCCAATCTCGACGAGAAGCGCTGGCCGGCGCGCAGCCTCGCCGGCCTGATCGACGGTTGGAAGAACAAGGGGATGACCCCCGCCGATGTCGATGCCGGGGAGAGTGAACGCTTCGCCAATGGCCGCGGTGGCGAGCTGTACCAGGAATATCAGGACCGGTTGAAGGCGGTGAACGCCTGCGACTTCGGCGATCTGCTGCTGCACGTGCTGACGATCCTGCGCACCAACCGCGAGGTGTTGCAGCAATATCAGCAGCGCTTTCGCTACATCATGGTCGACGAATATCAGGACACCAACAGCGTCCAGTATCTCTGGCTGCGATTGCTGGCGCAGGAGCGGCGCAATTTGTGCTGCGTCGGCGACGACGACCAGTCGATCTATTCGTGGCGCGGCGCGCAGGTCGAGAATATCCTTCGGTTCGAACGCGACTTTCCCGGTGCCAAGATCGTCCGGCTGGAACAGAATTACCGATCGACCCCGCATATCCTGGGCGCGGCATCGGGCGTGATCGCGCATAATGGCGGGCGGCTGGGCAAGACGCTGTGGACCGAGACCGATGTTGGCGAAAAGGTCCGCGTCATCGGTGTATGGGACGGGCCGGAAGAAGCGCGCCGCGTCGGCGAGATGATCGAGCGCGGCCAGCGTGATGGCAGGAATCTCGACCAGTTCGCGATCCTCGTCCGCGCGCAGCACCAGACGCGCGAGTTCGAAGAACGCTTTATCGGCATCGGCATGCCCTACCGGATCGTCGGCGGCTTCCGCTTCTACGAACGCGCCGAAATCCGCGATGCGCTGGCCTATCTGCGGGTCGTCAACCAGCCGGCGGACGATTTGGCGTTCGAACGGATCGTCAACGTGCCCAAGCGCGGACTGGGCGACAAGGCGGTGCAGACCATCCACCGCTTCGCGCGGGCGACCGGCAGTTCGCTGATGACCGCCGCCGCGCGCATCCTCGACACCGACGAACTGACCGGCGCGGCGCGCAAGTCGCTGGGGCGGCTGGTCGGCGATTTCGCGCGCTGGCGCGACATGGCGCAGGGCCTGCCGCATGCCGAACTGGCGCGGCAGTTGCTCGACGAAAGCGGCTATACCGCCATGTACCAGGCGGAAAAGACCGCCGAGGCTGCCGGGCGGCTGGAGAACCTGACCGAGCTCGTCCGCGCGATGGAGGAATATGAATCGCTCGGCGCGTTCTTGGAACACGTGTCGCTGGTCATGGACAACGAGGCATCGGCGGAGGAGCCGAAGGTCACGATCATGACGATCCACGCCGCCAAGGGGCTGGAGTTCGACACGGTGTTCTGCGTCGGGTGGGAAGAAGGGTTGTTCCCGTCGCAACGCTCGCTCGACGAGGGCGGCACCGCGTCGTTGGAGGAAGAACGCCGCCTCGCCTATGTCGCGATCACCCGCGCGCGGCGGCTGGCCGTGATCTTTCACGCTGCCAATCGCCGCATCTATGGACAGTGGAATTCGTCCCTGCCGTCGCGCTTCGTCGGCGAACTGCCTCCCGAGCATATCGAAACCGAGACGACGATGTCGGGCGGCGAGAGCCTGTGGCGGGCGAATTGGAGCGAGCGCGCCGACCCCTTCGCCGATGTCGCGCGTGGGACCGGGCGGGGGCCGGGGTGGCAGCGCGCGGCGTCGCAAGGCTCCACCTTCACCACCACCCCGTCGCGGGTGGTCGAGGCGCGGGCGAGTGCGATCAGCCTGGGCAACAAGGGCCGCAGCGACCTGTCGACCGGGCAACGCGTGTTCCATCAGAAATTCGGCTATGGCACGATCGAAACGATCGAAGGGAACAAGCTGGAAGTGTTGTTCGAGACGGCGGGACAGAAGCGCGTACTCGACAGCTTCGTGACACCGGGCTGAGGATTATCGTTACTGAACAGATGCTTAATCTGGATCAGCGACGCCTTTGGCATAACAGCGTAGACTATGGTCCGCCAGGTACACTGTACAGGAGGCCATGATGCCCACCGACAATATTACCTATTATCGCCGCCGGCTGGACGAGGCACGGCACCGCGCCAGCGAGGCGAGCCTGCCGGAAGTGCGGCGGGTCCATGCGGAGATGGCGGAACGCTACTCGGCGATTCTGCGCGATGCCGAACGGGGCATCGTCCGCCCGGTGCTGGGCATCGTTCCGCGCTGACCGTACGGTTGTCGTTCGGAGGCAACCGCGTCGCGGCTCGCTCGTTCACCGACGAGCAATTCGCAACGAGGACCGCGCCATGCCCTATGTAAAGACCCGTGACGGCACCAGCCTGTTCGTGAAAGACTGGGGACAGGGCCGCCCGGTCGTGCTGATCCATGGCTGGCCGCTGAGCGCCGACAGCTGGGACCCGCAGGCGATGGCGCTGGCCGATGCCGGATACCGCGTGATCGCCTATGACCGGCGCGGCTTCGGCCGGTCGGACCAGCCCTGGTCGGGCTATGACTATGACACGCTGTCGGACGATCTGGCCGATGTGCTGAAGGAAACCGGCGTCACCGACGACATCGCGCTGATCGGCTTCTCGATGGGTGGCGGCGAGGTTGCGCGCTATATGTCGCGCCATGGCGGCAAGGGCGTGACCCGGGCCGGCTTCATCGGATCGGTCGTGCCCTACATGCTCCAGACCGACGACAATCCCGACGGCGTGCCGCAGGACCAGCTTCAGGAGATCGCCGACAATATCAAGGCGGATCGCCCGAAATTCTTCCGCAGCTTCTTCGACCAGTTCTACGGCGTCGGCTTCATCACTAGCCCGGTGAGCGAGGAAGTGCTCGACCTGTCGTGGAACACCGCGATGCTGGCGGGCCTCAAGCCGACTCTAGCCTGTGCGGAATCGTTCGGGACGACCGATTTCCGCCCCGACCTGCCTTCGATCACCGTGCCCACGCTGGTGATCCACGGCACGTCGGATCAGACGGTGCCGATCGACGCGACAGGCCGCGCGTTGGCCAAGGCGCTGCCGAACGCCACGCTGATCGAATATGACGGCGCGCCGCATGGGCTGTTCGCCACCGAAAGCGACCGGCTGACCGAAGATCTGCTCAGCTTCCTGGGGAAATAAGCCGCCTCCCGCCCGTCGTCATTCCCGCGAAGGCGGGAATCCATAAGCGCTGACGGTCATGATGATCCTCAAGGTTGGCGCATATGGACCCCCGCCTTCGCGGGGGTGACGAACCAGGATGAAGCCACTACCCAACACCCCCCAAGCCGATCTGCATTGCCCCGCCCCGCCAGCGGACCTACACCCCGCCCCATGCGTACCACCCCCCACCCGTTATCGATCGGCCCGTTCCGCGCCTATTTCCTCGCGCGCCTGTCCAATACGTTGGCGCAGATCGCGATGGTCGTGGTCATCGGGTGGCAGGTGTACGACATCGCCCGCGAGACGATGACGATCAAGGAATCGGCGTTTCAGCTGGGCCTCATCGGCGTCGCGCAGTTCCTGCCGCTGCTGGTGCTGTCGCTGGTCGCCGGTTGGGTCGCCGACCGGGTCGATCGCCGCTGGATCGCGCGCGGATCGGTCGCGCTGGAGGGGGGCTGTGCGCTGCTGCTCGCCTGGCTGACCTATACCGGCGGGATCAGCCTGCCGTGGCTGTTCTTCGTCGCCGCGCTGCTGGGCGTCGCGCGTGCCTTTGCCGGGCCGGCGTTGCAGGCGCTCGCCCCCAACCTCGTCCCTGCCGCCGTACTGCCGACCGCCATCGCGATGAGTTCGATCGCGTGGCAGGGCGGATCGGTGCTGGGGCCGGCGATGGGCGGCTATCTCTACGCCTTCGCCCATTACCTGCCCTATGCGGTGTCGGCCGGGCTGTTCCTGTTCGGGCTGGTCATGCTGTTCCTGATCCCGCCGATCCCGCGTGCGGCGATCACCGGCAATATGAACCCGTGGCGGCAAATGCTCGACGGCCTCGCCTATGTCCGGCGCAACCGGCTGGTCTTTGGGGCGATCTCGCTCGATCTGTTCGCGGTGCTGCTGGGCGGGGCGACGGCGATGCTGCCGATCTATGCCCGCGACATCCTGCAGATCGGTGCGGACGGTCTCGGCCATCTGCGCGCCGCCCCGGCGCTGGGCGCGGTGGTCGTCGCGGCGGTGTTCGCGGTCAAGCCGCTGTCGAAGGATGTCGGCGCCAAGATGCTGCTGTCGGTGATGGGCTTCGGTGCGGCGACCGCGCTGTTCGGCCTGTCCGCGCCGTTGCTGATCCCGGTGTTCGGACCGGCGGCGATCGGCAGCGACTTCGCGCCCGCCGCGCTGCTCGCCCTCGTATCGCTGTTCGTCGTCGGCGCGACCGACATGGTATCGGTCTATGTCCGCCAGTCGCTGATCCAGCTACACACGCCCGATGCTATGCGCGGGCGGGTCGGCGCGGTGTCGACCCTGTTCGTGTCGGGGTCGAACGAGCTGGGCGAGGCGCGCTCCGGCTTTCTTGCCGCACTGGTCGGCCCGGTCGTCGCGGTCGCGGGCGGCGGGGTGCTGGCGATCGGCGTTACGATGCTATGGTCGCGCCTGTTCCCCGAACTGCGCGCCGCGCGGAGCTTTACGCCGCCCGAAGATTTGGAAGTCATCCCAAAGGAGACACAGCCATGAAGGCCGATACCATCCTGCAAACCATCGGGAATACGCCGCACGTCCGCGTCCGCCGGCTGTTCGGCGATGCCGAGGTGTGGATCAAGTCCGAACGTTCCAACCCCGGCGGGTCGATCAAGGACCGTATCGCGCTGGCCATGATCGAGGCGGCGGACGCCTCCGGCGAATTGAAGCCCGGTGGCACGATCATCGAACCGACCAGTGGCAATACCGGCGTCGGCTTGGCGATGGTCGCGGCGGTCAAGGGATACAAGCTGATACTGGTCATGCCGGAAAGCATGAGCATCGAGCGTCGCCGCCTGATGCTGGCCTATGGTGCGACCTTCGACCTGACGCCCCGTGAAAAGGGGATGAAGGGCGCGATCGAGCGCGCGCATGAACTTGCCGCCGAAACGCAGGACGCGTGGATTCCGCAGCAGTTCGAAAATCCGGCGAACATCGACGTCCATGTTCGCACGACCGCGCAGGAAATCCTGAACGACTTCGCCGATGCGCCGATCGACGTCATCATCACCGGCGTCGGCACCGGCGGCCACATCACCGGCGTCGCCGAAACGCTTAAGGAAAAATGGCCGAACCTGAAGGTCTTCGCGGTCGAACCCGAACTCTCGCCGGTCATTTCGGGCGGGCAGCCGGGGCCGCACCCGATCCAGGGCATCGGCGCGGGCTTCGTGCCGGCCAACCTCCACACCCGTGCGATCGACGGCGTCATCAAGGTCGATGCAGGCGTGGCGAAGGACATGGCGCGGCGGTCGGCGCGCGAGGAAGGGATGCTGGTCGGCATCTCGTCCGGCGCCACGCTGGCGGCGATCCTGCAGAAGCTGCCAGACCTGCCCGACGGCGTGCGCGTGCTGGGCTTCAATTACGACACCGGCGAGCGCTATCTGTCGGTGCCGGACTTCCTGCCCGAACAGTAAGCGGCTAGGCGCGCTTCCAAACTCCGTTCGCTTCGAGCGGAGGATCGAGCTTGTCGAGATCCGCAGTCGAGAAGGCGCCGCTGGCGCGAAGTTCTCGACGGACGTTTCTCGACAGGCTCGAAACTGCTCGAACCGAACGGGTAATTTGTGGCGCATTCAGTAACCGACGCAACGCCGACCCGAAGCGGCATCCGCACCGGATCGACCGCACTCGACGGCGTGCTCGTCGCGCTGTCGCTCGCCGCTGCGGTGATCCCCGCCGTCATCGTCGAGCGCGTGCCGCCGATCCGCGTCGAACCCCGCATCGCGGCCGGCCAGCGTGGCGCTGCCGCCCCTGCCACAGGTCCCGCCATTCCCCCGCCCCCGGTCGAACCGGCCGAGTTCCGCAACCTGCCGCCTGACGGGGCGCGCGCGTTCAACGCCACCGTGCCGTTCTTCGACGGCCCCAACCCGGCGGCGCGTCCGTTCCGCTTCGCCGGCGATGCCGAGAACCGCGCCCGCGCCACCGACTGCCTTGCCGCCGCCGTCCTGTACGAAGCGGGCGACGATACCAAGGGGCAGCGTGCCGTCGCGCAGGTCGTGCTGAACCGCGTCCGCCACCCCGCCTTTCCGGCGAGCGTGTGCGGCGTCGTCTTCCAGGGATCGGAACGCCGTACCGGGTGTCAGTTCACCTTCACCTGCGACGGCGCGCTCGCCCGCGCCTACCCCGAAGCTTTCTGGGAACGCGCGCGCAAGGTCGCGGCGGCGGCGCTGTCGGGCAGCGTCTATGCGCCGGTCGGCTATGCCACCCATTATCACACCGACTGGGTCGTCCCCTATTGGCAGTCGAGCCTGTCGAAGATCGCGGCGGTCGACACGCATCTGTTCTTCCGCTGGGCCGGGTGGTGGGGCACCCCCGGCGCGTTCCGACAGGCGGCGCGGGGCGAGGAACCGCGCATCGGGCAACTCACCCCCTATTCGGATGTCCACAAGCTGCCCGAAGTGCTGGCGGTCGAACAGGAGGCCGGATTGCTGGCGGCACGCTTTGCCGGCGGATCGCTGCCACGCCCCAGCAGCGACGATCCCGACACGTTCCTCGTCGCGCTTGACGGCGCCGGATCGCCGGAGGGCTGGCCGGCGCTGGCCGCCGCCGCGTGCGGCGACCGGGTGCGCTGCAAGTTCCTCGGCTGGCGCGACCGGGCGGCGGTGCCGGCGCAGGTCGCCGCCGCCAACGAACCCGCAGCGGTCGAGGCGATGTCGTTCGGCTATTTCCGCGACCGGACCCAGTCGATCGAGCGCCGCCTGTGGAATTGCCAGCAGGTATCGCGCCCGGCGGCGGAGTGCATGCGCCGGGCGGTCGCGCCCCCGCCCCCGCCGCCGCCCGCTACACCAGTGCGAGCCGATCCGGCCGGACCCGCGCCGCTGGCCGGCGTCCGGCGGCGGACCGAACCGACGGCCGTTCCTTCACCCGTTCCGCAATAGCGCCCGCGCCAGCGAATAGGCGTCCTCGACCGCCAGATCGGAAATGTCCGGCCGCCCGATCCCCTTCGCCCCGGCAGTGTCGACCCGCACCGTCGCGATGCCGAGCAGCCGTTGCAGCGGCGAGCGGGTGACCGATACGCTTTGGATGTTCGACAGCGGCACGATCCATGCCCGCTGGGACAGCACGCCGCGCATGACCTGCAACGTGGTGCCGACGATCGCATAGCGATGCCGCCGCCGCGCCAGCAGCGCGCTGACCACCGGGATTGCCACCAACGGCAGCGCAAGGCCCGCGAGCGGCAGGAACCAGCAGGCGATGGCCACCCCGACCAGCGGCACCCCGCCGCGCAGCAACGCCGCCCGCACGACATGGCCGAAGGCGACCGGTCGCAACGGCAGCGGATCGAACGGCGGATAGCCTGCTGCCGCCAGTACCCGCGTCACCTCCTCGTCGCGCGCGAACGGCGCGACCTGTTGCCGCCCACCGGCATCGTCGCTGCCGCCCAGCGTCTGCAACCGCAGGCTCGACCAGCCCAGCCGCCCGCTGACCATGCCGCGCTCGATCAGCGCCAGCTGGATGCGGCGCAGGCTGACCACCACCTCGGTCCGGGTGGTCAGGCCGCGCACGCGGCGCAGCCGGTCGCCCTCGCGCTCCAGTCGAAAGCCATGTTCGATGAAGAAGGTCCGCGCCACGCCGCTGATCGCACCGATGACCAGCGCGGCGACGGCGGCGAGCAGCGCGAACAGCGGCGTCGCCAGCGCCATCGCCTCGCGCCGGGCCATCCCCGCCCAGTCGCGCCAGATATCCCGGTCGAACCCGATCAGATCGCCGACCTGGTTGATCGCGGCGAACAGCACGCCGACCCAGACCAGCGAGAAGCCGAACAGGCCCATGGTCAGCACGCGGCGACCGTCCATCGCGAACACCGTATCGCGCACCGGCGCCTGCTCGACCGCTTCGGCGACCGGCGCATCCCGCCCGCGCAACACCGCTCGCAACCGCGCGGCTTCGGCCAGCGACACGCTGTCGAGCGACGCCTCGTCCGCCTCGCCGCCGCCGGTTTCGATTCTCACCCGCGCCAGCCCGAACAGGCGGGCCAGCAGTTTCTGGTCGATCGACACGTCCTGGATGCGTTCGAACGGGATCGACCGGCGGTTGCGGTGCAGGATGCCGTCGGCGATCACCAGTTCGCCGTCCGCAATGCGATAGGTGAATGACCGCCAGCGCAACCATGTGACCAGTCCCGCCCCGACCAGTACCAGCGCCGCGACCCCGGCCATCACCAGCCACCCGCCGCGCGACGCCGCTGCCGATAGCGCGACCAGCCCCGCGATATTCTGCGGCGCCTTGATAACGATCCGCAGCGCGATGGTCCCGGGATGCAGCCGCCGCGCCGCATCGCGCGCGCTCACCATGGCGATGCGCCGATCGCGGCGCGGATGCGGTCGCGTACCCCCTCCGCCGCCGCGCGCGACAGGCCGGGCACCGCGACCCGGCTGTTGTCGGTGCCGGCCGTGTGCAGCACCACCGTCGCGACACCGCAGGCACGTTCGATCGGCCCCTGCGACAGGTCGATATGCTGCACCCGCCCGATCGGCACGACGGTATGCACCCGCATCAGCCAGCCATGCGCCACCTGCAGCTCCCGATCGTCGAGCGCGAAGCCCCAATGCGCGAACTTGCGCGCCGGCGCGACGAAGGTCAGCCACGCGCCCAGCACGAGCGCGGGGACGACGGCCAAGCCGTTCTGCACTCCCTGATCGGCGAGGATCAACTCGCCGACCCCGCCGACCGCTAGCAGGACCAACGCCTTGATCGCCCCCCGCCACCGCAGGACGTTCAGGAACCGGCGGTCGAGGGTGCCAAGCACAGGGGTATCATCCATGGCGGGTGTGATAGGGGCGCAATACGGCCCGCTCAAGCGAATCCCGCCTATGCTCTTGTGCACGCGGCGCGGCGGGGCCATAGCGCGCGGCAATATTGTGCAGTCGAGGGCTATCCATGAAACTCCGCATCGTCGTGACGCTCAAGAACGGCGTACTCGATCCGCAGGGCAAGGCGATCGAACACGCGCTGGCCTCGCTCGGCTTTGCGGGTGTCGGCGAAGCCCGTGTCGGCAAGCTGATCGAGCTGGAGGTCGCGGACGACACCGACGACGCGACGATCGACGCGATGTGCCGCAAGCTGCTGGCCAACACGGTCATCGAAAACTACCGGGTCGAACGGGCATGAAGACCGCCGTCATCGTCTTTCCGGGGTCGAATTGCGACCGCGACATCGCCGTCGCGCTGGAATCGGTCACCGGCACCGCGCCGACGATGGTGTGGCACCGCGACACCGACCTGCCGAGTGATATCGGTCTGGTCGCGGTGCCCGGCGGCTTTTCCTATGGCGACTATCTGCGCTCCGGCGCGATCGCGGCCCGGTCACCGGTCATGCGCGCGGTCGTCGATGCGGCGGGCAAGGGGTTGCCCGTGCTCGGCATCTGCAACGGTTTCCAGATCCTGACCGAAGCCGGCCTGCTGCCCGGCGCGCTGATGCGCAATCGCGGGCTGTCGTTCGTGTGCCGCGACGTCGCGCTGACGGTCGGCGACACCCGCTCGGCCTTCACCAGCGGCTATCGCGCAGGCGACACGATCCGCGTGCCCGTGGCGCATCATGACGGTAACTACACCGCCGACGACGCCACGCTCGACCGGATCGAGGGCGAGGGACAGGTCGCGTTCCGCTATGCCGAACCGGTCAACGGATCGGCCCGCGACATTGCGGGCCTCGTCAACGACGCCGGCAACGTGCTGGGCATGATGCCGCACCCCGAACGCCGCATCGAAGCCGCCCATGGCGGCCGCGACGGCCGCGCGCTGTTCGAAGGGCTGCTGGCCAAGGTCGGCGCATAAGCCCTACCCGATAGCGGCAAAGTTCAGGGAATATGCATAGGTCCGCAATTCGACGTTACCGGCCCGTCGAGTTGCGGCCCGAATACGATCGGAAAAAGAACCAGCGACCAGCATAGCCCGGACCGGCTGGCCCTGCTCTTGCTCAATGTCATAAGCATAGGCGAGAAGTTGTTCGAGCGCACCAGCGGGGCATTTGCCGGGCTTCAGCTCGATCACGACCGTCCGTCCATGCGCATCACGGGCCAATATATCGATACGGCCCGTTGCAACGCTGACTTCGACGCCGTTGTCGATAGCAATCAGGCCCGCCTCCAAGGCTGACAGTTGCTGTCGAACCTGAGTTTGCATCTCGCGCTCGCGCAGGAAATTCGCGTCCGCGACAATCACATCGGCAAGGTCGGTAACGACGTCCGTTACGGGTGGTGCCATGTCGTCCTCGACACCGTCCGACGCTTTTTCCAGCCGATAGAGCGAGTATCGTTTGAGGACCGATCGGGCGTGCGAGCGATAGGTCGCAAACGGCTCCTTGTCGGTGTCCTTCGCCCATTGCGCCACCGCCTCCAGTCCCTGCGACAGCAATGCCTCATCCAAGCCGCCAATAGCCTGGTCGATCCTGTTCAGAAAAGATCGATAGGTGTCGCACGCATTCTTCGACGCACCGACAGTGTTGGCGAAATAGTCGTTGAAGCCGGCCTTGTCGTACACGCTACGCTCCCTTGTTCGAAAACGGCGAGAAGTCGGTCGCGGTGTCGAAGATCTCGACGCCCTCGCGCCGCTTCAGCCACCCGACTACGATGTAGGTCAGCGGCGTCAGCACCACTTCCCATGCGACCTTCATCGCCCAGTTGGTGACCATCACCGTCACCACCTGCTGCGTCGGCCAGACATAGAGGAACGCCAGCGGATAGAAGATCGCGCTGTCGACCGCCTGTCCCACCACCGTCGACCCGATGGTGCGGGTCCATAGCGCCTTGCCGTCGGTCCACACCTTCATGCGCGCCAGCACATAGGCGTTGACGAACTCCCCCGCCCAGAAGGCGGCGATCGACGCGAACACGATGCGCGGCACCTGTCCGAACACCGCTTCATAGGCGCCCTGCCCGGTCCAGTCGGCGGCCGGCGGCATGGCGACCACCGCCCACGACATGAACGCCATGAACAACAGCGCGGCGAACCCGACCCAGATGCAGCGTCGCGCATGGGCATAGCCATAGACCTCGGTCAGCACATCGCCGATGACATAGGATACCGGAAAGAACAGGATACCTGCGCCGAACACGAACGGCGTACCGGCGATATCGATCGCCGCGACCTTCCCCGCGCCGATGATGTTCGACAGCAGCAGGATGGTGACGAACGCCGCCATCACCAGATCGAAATGCCGAAACCCGCGTTCGGGAACGGCGCTGGCCTCGACACGGTGCAGGACGGGATCGGCAGCTTCTTGCATGACGGCGTTATGATAGCGGTTCCGCTTCGCCGCAATGCGCGCTAACGAAGCGCCGGGCACCCGTAGCTCAGCTGGATAGAGCAAGGAGCTTCTACCTCCTTGGTCGGGGGTTCGAATCCCTCCGGGTGCGCCATTCCCACAGGATGCATGAACGCCGTCTCCTAGCGCAGCGGACGGTTGACGGCGTGGTCGAACCACCGCAAGGCAATGTTACAACGTAACAGGGAACGATCGTGCTTCATTCAGTCCGGGCAGCCGTGGCGCTGCTCCCGCTCTTGTCCTGCGCCCTCCCGGCCCATGCCCGCGCTCCGGAAGAACCACCCGTCGGCGACGTCGCGGCCGACAGCGACAAGGACGAGATCGTCGTGCTGGGCACGCGACGCGCCGGACAGGATCGCACGCTGTCGTCGGATGCCGCGACGCAGATCATGTCGCAATCGAGCCGGTCGGTCGAACGCGACCTGCTGACCGCCGCCGGGGCCTATCGGCTGTCCGATGCCCTCGAACTGGTCAGCGGGATCAGCAACCAGAACAACCGCGGCGGGGTGATGGACAATTTCGCCATCCGGGGCTTTCTGGGCACGCCCGATGGCGGCGCGGAATATTATGTCGACGGCTTCCTCGCCAATCGCGGGATGGGTCCGCCGCGCGATCCGGCGACGACCGAGCGGGTGGAGTTGTTGAAGGGGCCGGCGGGCGCGCTGTTCGGCGACATCGACCCGGCGGGCCGGGTCAACATCGTCAGCAAAACGCCGGGCTTCACCCCCGCCGCCTATGCCACCTTCACCTACGGATCGTTCGGCACCCGCCGGGTCGAGGTCGACGCCACCGGGCCGATCAGCGCCACGCTGGCCGGGCGGATCGTCGTCGCGGCCGAGGATTCGGACGGCTGGCGCGATTTCGTCCAGATGGAGCGGCAGGTGGTCGCCCCGTCGCTGACGTGGCGACCGTCCGACGCGGTGCGCCTGACCTATATCGGGGAGATCACGCGCTTCGACACGCTGTTCGACCGCGGCATTCCCGCGATCCGCGGCGATGCCAATGCGGTGCGCCGGTCGGCCTATTTCGGCGAGCCGAATGACGGCCTGACCCATTTCCGCAACCAGCGGCATCAGCTGACCGGCCTGTTCGACCTTGGCAACGACTGGTCGATCAATGGCGGCGTGGTGTGGCGGAGCGGTACGCTGAAAGGGCTGTCGTCCGATCAGTCGCGTCTGGTCGGCGACCGGACGCTGTGGCGGCAGCGGCGTTCGCGCGACTTCGCGGTCGACGACTGGTCGGCGCGGGTCGAGCTGGCGGGCCGGATCGGCAGTCACCGTCCGAGCGTCGGCATGAAAGGCTATGTGCTCGATTATGCCGAACGCTGGATGCGCCGCAATCCGGGCCACCCGGCGACCGGCGGCAATCCCTATGCCATTGATGTGTTCGATCCCGTCTATGGCCAGACGCCGCCCGTCCTGCTGCCCTTCACCAACAACCGCGAGCAGCGCTGGGCCGGGACGCTCTATGCGCAGGACCTGTGGGAGGCGACCGACCGGCTGACGCTGGGCGGCGGCGTGCGGTTCGATGCCTATCGTCAGCGCATCCTCAACCGCAATACCGGCGGGATCGGTCGAACCGTCGACCAGCCGTTCAACTTCCGTCTGGAGGCGAAATATCAGGCGACCGACGCGATCGCGGTCCATGCGAACTGGGGCGAGAATTTCGTCCTCAATTCGGGCACCGATCGCTTTGCCCAGGGTTTCGCGCCGGAAACGGGCAAGGGCTATGAAGTCGGCATCGCCGGACGCTGGCCCGGGATCGACGTCGCCGCGACATGGTTCGATATCCGCAAGAGCGGCATCCTGACCAACGATCCGGTCGACAGCAACTTCCTGGCGCCGGTCGGGAATTTGCGGAGCCGGGGGATCGAGTTCGACGGATCGGTGAAGATCGGCCCGCATTGGCAGATCGTCGGCAACTATGCCTGGACCCATGCGCGGGTCGACGATTCCGCCTTTCCGACCGACCATGCGCTGAACGTGCCCGATCATAACGGCACGCTCTTCGCGCTCGGCCGCTTCCTCGACGATGGCGGGCGCGGCGTGTCGGTCAGTGCCGGGCTCAGCTATGTCGGCGACCGGGCCGGATCGATCGAGCGCGATTATGTCGTGCTGCCCGCCTATGTGAAGGCCAAGGCGGCGGTCGAGTACGCGCTGTCGCCGCGCCTGACGCTGCGCGCGGAGGCGGACAATCTGTTCGACGAACGCTATGCGCAGAGTTCGTACAGCCGGGTGTGGATCTTCCCCGGACAGCCCCGCATCGTACGGCTGTCGGTGCGGGTGGCGTCGTAACGCCACCCTGCCCCGTCGCCGTCAGCGATGGGGCTCAGCCCGCCGCCTGCTGCTTTCCGTCGTTCAGCGAGGCGCAACGGCGGATTGCCTCCGACAGTGCCTCCGGCGCGCTGGGCTTCGGGCACACCATGGCACGCGGATAGCGCTCGCGCAGGTCGGCATCGTCGGCATGGCCGGAGTGAAAGATCAGCGGCACGCCGGCGGCATGAAGCCGGTCCGCCGCCGGAAACACCGTCCCGTCGGCCAGCCGCACGTCAAGCACCGCAGCGGCGAAGGCGGCGTTGCGGCGCTCCACCGCTTCCTGCGCCTCGACCAGCGTCATGCACGGCCCCTCGACCACGAAACCGGCGGCCTCGATCGTCGCCTGGACATCGAGCGCGATGAAGAGCTCGTCCTCGACGAGCAGCACCGGATCAGTCACGCAGCATCACGCTGGCGGGCAGGCGGATTTCCAGCCGGAACCGGCCGTCGGCAACCCCGGAGGTCATTGTGCCGCGCAGCTGCCGGACGCTGGTTTCGACGAGCACCGATCCGAACCCCCGCTTGCCCGGCTGATGATCGTTCACGTCCTTCGCATCCTCGGCCCATGTCAGCACGATCCCATCATCCCCGACCTGCCATTGCACGTGCAGGCCCCGTTCCCCTTCGCTGCCCAGCGCCCCGTACTTGATCGAATTGGTCGCCCACTCGTGGAGAATGAGCGCCAAGGGCGACAGACAGCTTCGATCGAGTGCAACGACCGGACCGTCGATTTCGATCCGCGCATGGTCGCGATAGGGGGCCAGCGTGGTGGCGACGATATCGTCCAACCCGACGGCATGCGGCTGTCCGGCGGGCGATGCCAGCGAATGCGCCGATCCCAGCGCAGCGATGCGGCGGCGGATATCGTCGGCGAAGGTGCGCAGATCGTCGTGCGAGCGCGAGGCGATGGTGATCATCCCCGCGATCACCGCGAAGAGGTTCTTCACGCGGTGGTTCATCTCGCGCAGCATCAGCTCGCGCGTTTCGGCCAGCGCATATTCGGGCGTCACGTCGATCGACACGCCGACCAGCCGGCGCGGCGCGCTGCCGGCGACGACCCGGCCGAATCCCTTGACCCAGCGGGTCTGCCCGTCGCTCCGACATACGCGGAAGGTCGCTTCGTAATCGCCGCTCCGCTCGATCGCGCGGCGCAACGCCGCTTCCACCTTCGGCAGGTCCTCGGCATCGATCCGCCCGAGCAGCGCGTCGATGCTCGCCTCGGCATCCGTTGCCACTTCGAACAGCTGGCGCTCGGCCTGGTCGAGCACCAGTTCGCCATTTTCCGGGCAATATTCCCAGACGCCGATGCCCGCCGCCTTGATCGCGAGGTCGAGCCGCTCGCGTTCGGCCGCCAGCTGCCGTTCGAGCGACAGCGCGTCGGTGATGTCGGTCAGCACCAATGTCGCGCCATCCACCTCGCCGCTCTGCGTGCGATAGGGGAGCACCCGCATCGAAAAGATATGCTGCCCGTCGACGGTGTGGACCCGCCGCTGCACCGGCGACGCGCCGCCAGCAACCGCGCGCGCATCCTCCAGATGGCCGGCATCCTGCAACCGGTTGGCGACGTCGGTCAGCGGGCGGCCGCGGTCGGTGGGTTTCAGCGGGAAGATGCGCGTGGCGGCATCGGTGTAGCTGCGCACCTTCAGATCGGCATCGAGCACCACGACCGCCAGTTCGGTCGATTCATAGAAATTGCGCAAGTCGGAATTGGCGACGGTCAGCTGGTCGACCTTGCTCTTCAGCTCGTCATTGACCGTCGACAATTCCTCGTTCGTCGATTGAAGCTCCTCGTTCATCGACATCATTTCTTCGTTGGAGCTTTTCAGCTCCTCGTTCGCCGTCTCCAGCTCCTCGATTGCCGAGCGCAGCCGGTGGCGGGTCAGCCGCAGCTCGTCCTCCAGCGATTCCAGATGATCGTCGCTCGGCTCCAGGTCCTGCAACTCGCCCGGATCGGACGGCACGAACGGCCCGGTGTCGCGGAACACGAACAGCAAGGTGCCATCGCCCAGCGGATCGCAGATCACCTCGACCGGCTGCGTGCCGTAATCGGCCTCCACCGACACGTCGCGCGCGATCACCCGGCGGCGTTCGTCGCGCGCCTGGCGCAGCAACGGGCCGATGACGTTGCGCAGGCCGGCGCGCGCCAGGTTGACCGCGCTGCTGCCCCCGGTCCGCGTCACCGGAAATTCGAAATAGCGGCTGAGCTTGCCATAGGCCGAGATGATGCCGCCGTCCTGATCGACGATCAGGCTGGGCGGGGCATAGCGTTCCACCATCCGCCGGGTGGCGAGCGATTCGCTGCCGAGCGACGCCGTGTCGCCGCGGCTGTCGCGTTCGCGCCGCGGCACGGGCTGGCGCTGGCTGCCGGGCAGGTCGATCGGATAATTGGGCGCACCGGGTCCACGTTCGAACAGCCGCGCCTGCTGGTCGACCGGCTCGAACAGATGCTCGAACCGCCCGACGCTTTCCGACGGCCCCAGGAACAGGAAGCCGCCGGGCCGCAGCGCATAATGGAGCAGCGGCACGACCGCCTGTTGCAACCGGTCGTCGAAATAGATCAGCAGGTTGCGACACGACACCAGGTCGATCCGCGAAAAGGGCGGGTCCTTGACCAGGCTGTGGCTGGAAAAGCGGATCATGTCGCGGATCGATGCCGCGATGGTGAAGCGCTCCGCATGCGGCACGGTATAGCGTTCGCGTAAGGCCGGCGGGATGTCGGCCATCGCAGCGGCGGGATAGCTGCCCTCGCGCGCGATCGACAGCATCTGTTCGTCGATATCGGTGGCGAAAATCTGCACCGCCAGCGGCGATCCCGATTTGCGCGCGGCCTCCGCGAACAGCATCGCGATGGTATAGGCTTCCTCGCCGCTCGAACAGCCGGGCACCCACACGCGGATATCCTCGTCCGGCGCGCGGTCCGCCATCAGCGGGTCGATCACCCGCATGCGCAGCGTTTCGAACGCATCGGGGTCGCGGAAGAAACGGGTGACGTTGATCAGCAGGTCGCGGAACAGCGCCTCGCATTCGGCGGCATCGCTGCGGATGCGCGCCAGATAGGCCCGGCCGGTATCGATGCCCAGCACATGCATCCGCCGCTCAACCCGGCGCACCAGCGTCGAGCGCTTGTAGCCCGAAAAATCATGGCCGATGGCGGTGCGCAGTACCCGGCACATCTCGTCGACATGATCGGCGACGACATTCGCTTCCGGTTGCAGCGGTTCGGACCCCCGCCGGCGAAAGAACGCCTGAAGGCAATGGAGGCTTTCGCCGGCCGGCTTGACGAAATCGATCAGGCCGGTGCCGACCGCCGACAAGGGCATCCCGTCATAGCGCGCGCTCTCGGGCTGCTGCACGACGCAGACGCCGCCATTTTCCTTGATCGCGCGCAGGCCCGTGGTGCCGTCGGCGCCGGTGCCCGACAGGATGACGCAGGCGGCGTTGGACTGCTGGTCGCCAGCCAGCGACAGGAAGAAATCGTCGATCGGCCGGTGCATGCCGCGGGGTTGCTGGAAATCGGTCAGTTCCAGCACGCCGTCGCGAATGGCAAGGCCACGGCCGGGCGGGATGATATAGACGGTATCGGCCTCGATCCGCTCTCCGCCCGAACTTTGCAGCACGTTCAGCGCGGTGTTGCGGTCGAGCAGCTGCGCCAGCATGCTTTCATGGTTGGGGTCGAGATGCTGGACGATGACGAAGGCGAGGCAGGTCGGCAGGCTGGCCGGGGCGAGCATTTCGCGCAGCGCCTCCAGCCCGCCGGCCGATGCGCCGATCCCGACCACCGGCACCCCGGCCGGGCGGTGCGAACGCGCGTCGACCTTGGCACTCACGACGTCATGCATCGGGGGGGGACTCCAGGCCGGCCAGCATCATCTTCGCCTGTGCCACGATCGCCGCACTGTTGGCGATGGTCAGCAACGTACCCTCCACCACGATCCCAGCATCGCTGGCGATCGGCACCAGCCGGCCGAGCGTGGCGGTCAGCTGCTCGTCATATTCCGCCAGCATTTCGGGCTGCGACCGGCTCACGTCGAACTGCGACGCGAAGATATAGCTGGCCTTGCCGTCGATCGAGCGCAGCCGCGACATGTAGAGCAGGTTGACGAACGGCGTCCCGTCCTTGCGGAAATTGACGATCGGCGTCCGCACATTGGGCTGGGACGGCCGCGTCAGGAATTCGCGCAGCCGGGCGCGCGGTTCGACATTCGCCGCATCGCGCTGCAACAGCCGGCAATTGCGCCCGACCACGTCCTCGGGCTCGTAGCCGGTCAGGCGGCTGAACGCCGGGCTGACCAGCACCAGATGATTGTCACCCTCGGCCGAGGCCAGCGCGAGCGCGACCCGCGACTGTTCAAAATATTCGCGAAGCGCTTTGGGCAGTTCCGACGACACGCACATTCCGATCGACAAGGGAAAAGCTCGATTAGCCGCAAAACTCGTCCGGTAACAGCCCGCCCTCACCTATTGATTGGCGGTGGCATCGAGACGTTTCGCGCGGGCGTATCACAATAGTACATCGTCCATCCGCCACTTGCGCCGAACCGATGGCGCCGAATGGCGCATCGGCGCGTTACATGGGACGGGCAGTTTATTCCCGACGTCGATTGAGCTATCAGGAAAGCCGCGCGTGCGCGAAATTCCGGTGCTCACCGGCATTTCGCGGCCATCGCCATTGCAGGATATGTCGTTTCCAATGTCCGACCTACACTCCGTCGAACCCCGGCCGCTTGACCGCGATCTCGCGTTTCTTGCCGGGGGCGGCGACTGTGCGGGGCTGATCGCTGCGCTCGACTGGAACGCGACGCCGCTGGGGCCGATCGCCCACTGGCCGCAGTCGCTGAAGACCGCGACCGCGATGCTGCTGCGGTCGCCGGTGCCGATCGTGATGCTGTGGGGCGAAGACGGCGTCATGTTGTACAACGACGCCTATTCGGTCTTTGCCGGCGGGCGCCATCCGCAACTGCTGGGATCGAACGTGCGCGAGGGGTGGCCCGAGGTCGCCGACTTCAACGATCATGTGATGCGCGTCGGACTGGCGGGCGGCACGCTCCGCTATCAGGATCAGGAGCTGACGCTCCACCGCCATGGCCGGCCCGAACAGGTCTGGATGGACCTCGACTATTCGCCGGTGCTCGACGAACGCGGCGAGCCGGCCGGCGTCATCTGCATCCTTGCCGAGACGACCGACCGGGTCACCAACACGCGGCGGACGCAGTTCCTGCTGTCGCTGGCCGATGCGCTGCGTCCGCTGACGACGCGCAACGACATCATGGCACTGGCGGCCGAGCGGCTGGGGAAATGGCTGAACGCCAACCGCGCCTTCTATGCCGAAATCAGCAGCGACATGGTGATGCGGATCGATTGCGATTATTGCGACGGGGTGCAGTCGCTCGCCGGTGCGCATTCGCTCGCCTCGTTCGGCTCCGGCCTGCTCGACGCCTATCGCACCGGCGCGCCGGTGGTGGTGCCCGACATCCCCGGCAACATGCAGCTGTGCGAGGCGACGCGTGCCGCGCTCGCCGAGCGGCGGGTCGCGGCGTTCATCGACGTGCTGCTGTTCGACGAGACCGAATGGGTCGGCGTGCTTGCCGTGCAGTCGGCCACCCCGCGCGCCTGGACCCCGGCCGAGGAGAGCCTGGTCCAGGAGGTCGGCGAACGGGTCAAGAACGCGGTCGAGCGCGCGCGGGCCGAAGAAGATCTGCGCCGGCTGAACGAAACGCTCGAGGAACAGGTCGCAACCCGGTCCGCCGAGCGCGACCGGCTGTGGAACCTGTCGCAGGACATGCTGGCGCGCGCCGGCTATGACGGGATGATGTCGGCGGTCAGCCCGGCCTGGTCGCGGGTCCTGGGCTGGAGCGAGGCCGAACTGCTCTCGCGCGGCTATGCGCGCTTCATGCATCCGGAGGACGAGCCGCACACGCTGGCCGCGATCGCGCAGATGGCGGCGACGCATCGCCCCAACCGTTTCGAGAACCGCATCGCGACCAGTACGGGCGAATGGAAGCATGTCGAATGGACCGTCGCGCCGGAAGCGGATGGCCAGAATTTCGTCGCGGTCGGCCGCGACCTGACCGAAGCGAAGGAGCGCGAGGCCGATCTGGAAATTGCGCGCGAGGCGCTGCGTCAGAGCCAGAAGATGGAGGCGATGGGCAGCCTGACCGGCGGCGTCGCACATGACTTCAACAATCTGCTGACCCCGATCATCGGTTCGCTCGACATGCTGGTGCGCAAGAATGTCGGCACCGAACGCGAACGCCGCCTGATCGAGGGCGCGCTGCAATCGGCCGAACGCGCCAAGATGCTGGTCCAGCGACTGCTGGCCTTCGCCCGGCGCCAGCCGCTGCAACCGACCGGCGTCGACGTGGCTCGGGTGATCGACAGCATGACCGGACTGATCGCCTCGACCCTCGGGCCGACCATCGTGGTCGAGGTCAGGCTGGACGAACTGCCCCCGGCCCATGCCGATCTCAACCAGCTGGAAATGGCGCTGCTGAACCTCGCGGTGAACGCGCGCGATGCGATGCCCGAAGGCGGCACGCTGACCATCGCCGCGTCCCGGCGCACGATCCGGCCGGGCGACGTCCCCGGCCTCGCCCGCGGGCACTATGTCCGCCTGAGCGTCGGTGACACCGGTTGCGGCATGGACGAGGCGACCGCCCGCCGCGCGATCGAGCCGTTCTTCTCGACCAAGGGCATCGGCAAGGGCACCGGCCTCGGCCTGTCGATGGTCCACGGCCTGACCGCGCAGCTGGGCGGCGGGCTGACCATCGACAGCGCACCGGGCAAGGGCACCACGCTCAGCCTGTGGCTGCCGGTCAGCTCGGTCGTGCCGAGCGACGAGGAACGCCCCGCCGACCCGCAGCCCGCCCCGACCCGGCTCGGCACCGCGTTGCTGATCGACGACGAGGATCTGGTGCGGATGAGCACCGCGCACATGCTCGCCGACCTTAGCTACAATGTCGTCGAAGCCGCCTCGGCCGAAGAGGCGCTGACCATGCTCGACGCCGGCCTCACCCCGGACGTGCTGATCACCGACCATCTGATGCCGGGCATGAGCGGCGCCGATCTCGCCCGCCGGCTGAAGCGGACCCATCCGACGCTGCCAGTGCTGATCGTGTCGGGCTATGCCGACGAAGACGGGATCGATGCCGATGTTCCCCGGCTGACCAAGCCGTTCCGCAATGCCGAGCTCGAACTGAGCCTCGTCGCGCTGACGACGCCGGCGATCATCGTCGAACCGGCTCAGTCGCTCGGTGCGGGGCGGGTGACGATATAGGCGGCACAACCGCCCATTACCGCCGCGACGAGCACCGCCAGACCGACCCCGGGGCGCGCGCCGAACAGGAACAGCGCATAGCCGATCGCGATGCCGCTACAGGCCATCCCCTTGGCCCGGCGCCCGATCGCCCCGTCGCGCCGCCACGCCACCAGCGTCGGTCCGAAGCGCGGATGGCCGAGCAGCCACGCCTCCAGCCGCGGCGACCCGCGCGCGAAGCATCCCGCCGCCACGATCAGGAAGATCGTCGTCGGCATGACCGGCAGCAGCGCGCCGATGAACCCCAGCGCGACGAACAGCCAGCCGAGCGCGATCCAGCCCCACCGCGACAGGCGGCTGCGAACGGACACGGGCGGGTGCGGCGGCATGACCGCCACCCTATCGCGCTCCGCCCGCCGCCGATACCGGTTTTGCGAGCGCGACGCAGCATCGTCAGCGAAACATTGCGTCTCGCGTCCTCCGCGACGAAGATGCCGGCATGACCGACCTGCTCGTCCGCCTGTACGACCTGCCCGATGTGCAGCACCGTCCACAACTTGCCGAACACGGCGTCAATATCCGCCGGGCAATGTCCGCCGAACGCCATGTCGTACTGGCATGGGTCGCGGAAACGTTCGGTCCGGCTTGGCGGAGCGAGGCGGCGCGCGCCTTCATCCGGCCGGTCACGACGCTGTGGATCGCGGTTCGGGGCGATGCCGTGATCGGTTTCGCGGCCTATGACTGTTCGATGCGCGGCTTTTTCGGTCCGACCGGTGTCGATCCGGCGGCACGCGGATGGGGTGTCGGCGAAGCGTTGCTGTTCGCCACCCTGCACGACATGCGCGCGATGGAATATGGCTATGCGATCATCGGCGGTATCGGGCCGGAAGCCTTTTATCGACGGTGGCTGGACGTGAGCGTCATTCCGGGATCGCAGCATGGCATCTATCGCGGGATGCTGCACTCTCCCGGCGATGCGCCGCCGGACGAGGACGACTGATCCGGGCTGATCCAAACTCGGCGTTGTCCGACCTTGGTGACCTGCGTTCAGCGTCTGCGGCCGCGATTGGCACAGGCGGGTGGAACCGTTCGTGCCGAGTAGGGACTGAGCGTGTCGAAGGCCCATATCGAAGCACTTGGGCCGGCCCTTCGATACGCCGCTTCGACAAGCGCAGCGGCTGTTCACGACGATCGGTTCCGCCGGACAGCATCCCGCTTCACCTTGCGCCGTGCCGCGGCCAGTTCCGCCTCGAACGCCGCACGCTGTTCTGCCACCATGCGCGGCAGCAGGCCGGGATCGACAAAGGCATCCACCCGCCCCGCCCTGCGCCGTGCACCGCGCGCGATCACATCGGCGAACTCGGGATGGCCCGGCAGGACGATGTCCGCACGCATCGTCGCCAGCTTGGCAAAGGTGCGGCGGAAGTCGCCGACGATCCCCGGATAGCCGCGATTGCCGATCAGCTTGTTGCCCGCCACGGTGATGCTGCACGGAAATAGCACCCGGCGCAGCTTGCCTCCGTCGCGCGCGACCATCGACCAGCTGGTGCAGCCCGGCGTATGCCCCGGTGTCAGATGCGCGGTCAGCGCGACCTCGCCCAGCCGCACGACCTCGCCGTCGCCGATCACCCGGTCGACCTGGATCGCAGGATAGCGGGTTGGACGATAGGTCACGTCGCTCTGTCCGGTGCCGTGTTCCAGTGCCCAGCGATCCCCGGCACTCGCCAGAAACCGCGCGCCGGTATCGCGCTTGATCCGGGCGATCGCGCCGACATGATCGTTATGGGCATGGTTGCTGACGATCAGCTTCACCCGGTTCAACGGCACACCGACCCGCCGGATACTACGTTCGATCAGCGCCGCATTCTGTTCCAGCGTCCCGTCCAGCAGGATCGCCCCGTCGCGCGACACGATCAGATAGGCCGACAGCCCCTTGGTCCCGACATAATAGAGATTGTCGGCGATGCGGAACGGTTCGGTCGGCGTCGACCATTCGGGCGGGTCGGCGGCCAGAACGGGACCGGCCGCCACCATCGCCGCCAACGCCAGCCATCCCCGAACGAGCTTATGGTATCGCATTGTGTCCATCCCCTTGCCCATGCTTCGCTACGGGGAATTGACCGCAAATACACGCACCGACAAAGGATCATATCTCGGTTCGATCCTTAGGAAATCTCGGCATCCATGGCGCGTGCACCGGTTCCGCTCAATGCCCTGCGCGCGTTCGAAGCGTCCGCGCGGCATCTGTCGTTCACCCGCGCCGCGGACGAATTGTGCGTGACGCAGGCGGCGGTCAGCCATCAGATCAAGGCGCTGGAGGCGCGGCTGGGCGTCACGCTGTTCCGTCGCTCTAATCGCGGGCTGCTGCTGACCGACGAAGGGATGGCGCTGGCCCCCACGCTGATCGACTCGTTCGGCGCGATCGATCGGCTGTTCGACCGGTTCGATACCGGCGGCGTGGCCGAGGTGCTGACGGTCAGCGCGGTCGGCACCTTCGCGGTCGGCGCGCTGCTCGAACGGTTGCCGGCCTTTCGTGCCGCCTGTCCGGGGATCGACCTGCGGCTGTTGACCAACAACAACCAGGTCGATCTGGTGGCCGAGGGTCTCGACTATGCGATCCGCTTCGGTGACGGCGCATGGCATGGCGTGGCGGCGGACGTGATCTGCCCTGCGCCGCTCACCCCGCTCTGCGCGCCGGTCGTCGCGCGGACGCTGCGCGAACCCGGCGACCTGCTGCGCACGACGCTGCTGCGCTCCTATCGGTCGCAGGACTGGCCGGCATGGTTCGCGGCGGCGGGGCTGGAGGTCGGCGCGCTGCACGGGCCGCTGTTCGATTCCTCGCTGGTGATGGTGCAGGCGGCGATGCTTGGCAACGGCGTCGCGCTGGCCCCCGCGGCCATGTTCCGGCGAGAGTTGGACAGCGGACGCATTGTCCAGCCTTTTGCGATCGAGGCGGCGGTCGACAGCTATTGGCTGACCCGGCTGAAATCACGACCGACCGGGCGTGCGATGCAGCAATTCCGGCGCTGGCTGCTCGATGAATTTGCGCGGGAACGCGGCGACGAATCGAAATAGTCGGACGGCGGGACAACGCTCGGTTCTACGGACGATTCGCGACAATCCGGCGACAGGAACATGGTTTCCGCGCGTTTACGTTCGATTATTTTATCGTTTCGGCCGTGGATTGATCGGACGCCACGAACGGTTCGTCGCCGATGAACGGTGCAAACGTTGACAGTTTGCCGCGCCGGCCCGAAGGACGTCCCGGTTTTCAGCCGGTCCGGCCATCCGCCCTTTCCAAAGAAGCGGAAGTCGCACGGCGAGACGTGGGGGATCCCGACGGCCGCTTCTTTTGTCCGCGTTTCTGCGGCCGATGGCGGGCACCCTCGCGCACAAAAGATGCGTTGGAATGAATAAGCGTTGGTCCGTATTGGTGTTGTGGAGCCTGACGGCGGCAAGCGGCGTAGCGAGCGCCCATGTCGCGATGAACACGGATCCCGAACTCCCGGTCGTACAGCAACCGGCACCGATCGCCCCCGCTTCCACTCCCGTTACCTTTGCCGCCGCGACCCCGGTCGTGCAGCCCCTCCCCACCGAAGCAGCCGACGTCGCCACCGACGACGCTGACGTCGATACCGCCGATCTCGACAAGTCCGAGATCGAATGTGTCGCCAAGGTCGTCGTGCACGAAGCCGGCAACCAGCCGCACAAGGGCCAGCTGGCCGTCGCCCAAGTCATTCGCGCCCGCATGAAGAGCGGCCGCTTCGCCCCCAGCGCGTGCGGCGTCGTCAAGCAGCGCGGCCAGTTCTTCAACGTCGATGCATACAATCCGCCGCGCAACAACGGCCGCTGGAACACCGCCGTCGACATCGCCAAGCGCACGCTGGCCGGCAAGGGCGAAGACGTCGCCCCGGGCGCGCTGTTCTTCCACTCGGCCGGTGCTTCCTTCCCGAAGCGCACCCGCGTCGCGCAGATCGCCGACCACACCTTCTACCGCTGACACGCTCCTGGCATCCGCCAGGACCTCCGCAACGCCCGCGCCGAGCCATGCTCCCGCGGGCGTTGCCGTTGGTGGGTCGACACTCTTCCGCCACCTCCGCAAACCCGTTCGGTTCGAGCAGCTTCGAGCCTGTCGAGAAGCGTCCGTCGAGAACCCTGAGTTTGGGGCAGCCCTTCTCGACTACGGTTCTCGACAGGCTCGAACCTGCGCTCGAAGCAAACGGAAGCGGACGGTAACTACCGCGCGCTCCCATCCTCACCCGGCTGCTCACCCCCGAACCGCGCTGCCTGCGCCGCTTCCCACCGGCTCCGCACCGCAGCCCGCGGCGCATCGAACCCCAGCCGCTCGGTCAACCCCGCCCATGCCGCGATCGGCGCCCGCAACGGCTCGGTATAGGGCGACGGCGGCAGCTCGTCGAACCACGCCGCGATCGCATGCGCGTTGAACAGCGCCAAGAACAGCGTCGCGGTCACGATGATCGTCGACATCCATGCGAAGGGCCGTACGACATCGACCGGATCGGGCGCGACCAGCACCGGCGACCCGACCTCTACGATCTCCCCCTGTTCGGCACCCGTGGTCATCGGCGGCTCCCGCTCAGAACTGGTAATAGATGAACGGCGCGACCCCTTCGGGCCGCATCGCGTCGACGATCAGGATCAGCACGCCCAGCGCCAGCCCGATGATCGGCGCGGCATGGTGGCGGACCCGCACCGCCAGCCCCTGCAGGATGCCGGCCGGCACGGCATGGATGGCAAGGCCCAGCACGACCAGCGCCAGCGACAGCGGCGTGACCAGCGTATTGCGCCAATCGCCGGCGAACAGCTGCCCCAGATAGGCGAACGCCTCCCCCTCGCCCTGCGCACGGAAGAAGATCCAGCCGAGCACGACGATGTGGAACGTCAGCAGGATACCGGCCCAGCGCGGCGCCGTGGGCAGCCCGGCGGGGCGATGCCGCGCCCAGAACCGCTCGATCGCCAGCCAGCCGCCATGCAGCGCGCCCCAGATCACGAACGCCCAGCTCGCGCCATGCCACAACCCGCCCAGCAGCATCGTCAGGAACAGGTTGATATAGGTCCGCACCGGCCCCTTCCGGCTGCCGCCCAGCGGGATGTAGAGATAGTCGCGCAGCCAGCTCGACAGGCTGATATGCCACCGCCGCCAGAAATCCTGCAGCGAGGCGGCGCGGTACGGCTGGTCGAAATTGCGCGGGAAAGTGTAGCCCAGCAGCGCCGCCAGCCCGATCGCCATGTCGGAATAGGCGGAAAAGTCGCAATAAATCTGCACCGCATAGCCATAGGCGCCGATCAGCAGGTCGAAGCTCGACCGGCTGGCCGGATCGAAGAACGCCGGATCGACCAGCGCGCCGGCCAGCTGCGACGCGATCACCGCCTTCTTGAACAGCCCCCACAGGATCAGCAGCAGCGCCGCCGCGACCGTCCCACGATCGATCGTCGGCACGCGGCGGAACTGCGGCAGCAGGTCCGCGCCGCGCACGATCGGCCCGGCGACCAGATGCGGGAAGAACGACATCAGCAGCGTCAGGTCGAGCAGGTTCGCCGCCGGGATGCGCCGCCGATGGACATCGACCAGATAGGAGATCGCCTGAAAGGTGAAGAACGACACCCCGACCGGCAACACCACCTGCAACAGCGGCAGGTCGCGCGCGGATCCGAGCGGAGTCAGCAGCGCGCTCAGCTGTTCGAGGAAGAAGCCGGCATATTTGAAATAGCCGAGCACGCCCAGATTGGCGACCACCCCGACCGTCACCAGTGCGCGGCCGGTACGGTCGTCGTCGCTGCGCACGATCGCCTGCGCCAGCGCCCAGTTGACGAAGGCCGATACGAACAGCAGCGCGACGAACCGCGCGTCCCATGCGCCGTAGAAAAACCAGCTGGCCAGCAGCAGCGCGATCTTGCGCCATTCGTTCGACCGCCCCAGCGACCACGTCACGCAATAGACGACCAGGAAGAACAGCCCGAAGCTGAGCGTGGGAAACAGCATTTAGCGGACCGGTGCAGAAGGAGCGGTGGTCGACCAGCCGGCCTGTGGCGCGGCCCCGGCGATCCGGGTCATCGCCGCGTCGAGATCGGCCTGCAACAGCCGCGCAATCTCCGCCCCGCCGCGGCTGGTGAAATGGACGTGATCGCCCCGCATCAACGGGGTCGTCCCCTGCGTCCAGCCATCGGCGACACAGCGTCCACCCATGCGCTGCGCCCAGTCCCAATAGGCGATGCCGAACGCCCGGGCCTGTCGCCGCTGGACCGCCTGCACCGATGCGAGCGCCGCGGTCGGCCGCCATCCGCCACCGTCCGCGCATGGCGCACTGGTGCCGCTCTCGCCGCTTTGCAACCCCGGCTGCTTGGTCGCCGAATCCGGCGCGCCGATCAGCAGCATCGGCACATCGGGCGCCAGCCGCCGCAACCGAGTCAGGTCGGCACGCAGCGTCGCTTCGTATGCGCTGGCCGAGAAACCGGGCCGGAACGCCTCGTTGGTGCCATAGGCGACGACGATCAGGTCGGGGCGATAGGCCGCCAGCTCGGTCGCGACTACCCGGTCGTCGGTCCGCCCGAAATGCAGGAACTGCGCGCCGACCGTGCCGAGGTTCGACAGGATCACCCCGCCGCCCATGCGCCGTTCGGTGCTCCATGACGTAATCGTCACCGGCCCGCCGATGACCGTCGCCGACGCGATCGTCGCCTCGCCATTGCCGTCGAGCGTGCGACAGCGACTGCCCGCCTGCGCCCCGTCGAGCGACCATGCCACCACCGCCGCGCCCAGGCTCAGTTGCAGCGACCCCTGCCCCGGCCCGCTCAGCGCACAGACGGTCAGCCGGTCGAAATTGCGGCCGTTATCGGCGCTCAGCGTCACCGTCGCCCCCGGCTGCTCGCTGGTCAGGCTGTAACCGCTCAGCCCCAGCCGGATATTGCTGTTCGCGGAATAGGCCGCACCGAAGATGCCGTTGACGCTCCACCCGATCGACTGGCCGGCGGTGATGTCGCGGGTCAGATAGCCGGCATAGGGGCGACCGGGCGGCAACACGCCGCGCCCCGCCCGGCCGAAACGGGTCTGCAACGCCGTCCGCCAGCTGCCGGTGATCTGGTCGCCGGCGGTATGGCTGTCGCCGATCTGGAGGATGCGGACCGGCTCGGGCGCTTGCTTTGCACTCGCCAGCTTTTCGAGAAACGGGCGCAGCCGTTCCGCGTCGCACAGCCCGCCGATACAGGCCTGGGCGCTTGCGGCCTGCGCCAGCGCGAGGGCGAACAGCGCCGACATCAGCGCGCATCCCCGGTCGGCGTCGGCGTCGGCAGCGGCCGCCCCGCCTCACGCCGGGCACGCTCGGCATAGCGCCGCAGGTCGTCCGCTACCTTGGCGGTCAGCCGCTGATAACCGACCCCGATCATGTGCAGCCCGTCACCGGTCCGCATCAGCACCGGCTTGCCGGTCTTCAGGTCGGGCAGATAGGCATTGTACTTGCCCTCCGCGTCCAACGTCAGCGGACGGGAATCGAGGAACGGCACGCCCAGCCGGCGCATATGCTCCTCGTAAAATGCGTCCATCGCCTGCATGTCGGCATCCAGCTGCGGATCGCGCATCACCGGCAGCCCCACCCAATAGACGACCGCCCCGGTCGAACGCAGCGCCTTTACGTAGCTGTCGATGCGGTCGCCGATCACCTGTTTCCAGCCATCGCTCATCAACGGGTGGAGATGGCCGTCGGCGAACACCGCCTGATTGTCGTTGGCGCCGAAGCTGATGACGACGGCATCGACCGGTTGGGCAGCGAGCTGCTCACGCGCGCGCTTTTCGAGGTCGATCACGCGGTAGCGGGTAAATCCGGTCGCCTCCTTGGCGAATTTCAGCACCTCGAAGCCGTCGTCCTTGGGCAGCTGCCGATAGAGCGCGTCCCAGATGCCGTTGCCGAAACTGTCGCCGAACACGCCGACGCGCAGCACCCCGTCGCGCTTCACCCGGTTGATGACTTGGCGGTCGATCGGCCCGTCGACGGTGCGCGCGGCAACGGCGGGCGCAGCCGGCGTTGCCGGCGCTGCGTCGGTCCCGGTCGAGGATGCGCCGGGCGCGACCGGCGGATTCGGCGACGCGACCGGCGCGGGCGGGTCCGGCAGCGCGATCCGGCCGTCGCCCGCAAAGGACAGGCCGACCACGAACCCGGCGATCAGGCCCAGGACCAGGACCGCCATC
The DNA here is from genome assembly GCF_003951715.1 of Sphingomonas sp. ABOLH. Classification (NCBI taxonomy): domain Bacteria; kingdom Pseudomonadati; phylum Pseudomonadota; class Alphaproteobacteria; order Sphingomonadales; family Sphingomonadaceae; genus Sphingomonas; species Sphingomonas sp. ABOLH. Next base: position 112,666 of record NZ_QQWV01000003.1, read on the forward strand.
CGGTCCCCCAGCCACCACAGCCTGGATTCCGTCGCTCGATTGGCAGCAGTCACGTACCTATACCCGTTCACATCTGGGGTGGCCCGCGGACGCGCGGGCGGATCATGCTTGCGGGTAACTGTTCGCGCGGTGCGGGGCAAGACGTCGGCCATATGGCGTGCGCCACGCCGTCGCACCGGCATGACGGACCGCGGCGGACGCCCGACGGCGACGGCGGCACCAGGCGCCCGAGGGGTTCGCAAATTGCGATATAACGCAGTCGGTTACGGGAAACCGTCCGGTCACCGCACCGCCCTATCCTGTCGATCGGGAGGAGTGCAGCATGGTCGTATCGATCGGCTTCCGCGTATCGGACTACAGCGCAACGACGGCCGCCGGCCCCGTTCGAACGGGCGAGAGTGGCAACGGCGCCATCCCCCTGCGATCGTTACGTAAATTGCGCAGGATGCGTCCGCTCCGGCGCGTCGCGGCCGACCGGCGCGGTGCCGCGCTCATCGAACTGGCCCTGGCGCTGCCGGTCCTCATGGTCTTCCTGTTCGGCATTATCAGCGGCGGCAGCTGGCTGGCGATGTCGCATGTCGTGCAGGAAAGCGCGAACGAAGGCGCCCGTGCGGCGCTCGCCGGGATCACGCCGGCCGAGCGCGTGACGTTGGGGACCGGCGCCGCGCTGCAAACCCTGTCGCGCAGCTACGGCATCCGCAGCACCGACGTGTCCGTCCGCATCGACGATGACGGCCGGCTGCTGACCGTCCGCGTCGCCTATGACGGATCGGCCAACCCGTTGCTCAAGCTGCCGATCATGCCCGCCGCGACGACCATGATCCAGCGACAGGCCAGCGTCGTGCTGGCAGGATTCTGACGATGGTCGTCCGGGCTATGCGGCGCCTGGTCAAGGCGCGGGAGGGCAATGTCGCGCTGATGCTGGCCGGCGGGCTGACGATGCTGACCGGCACGGCGGTGCTGGGGGTGGATACCGCCAGCCTGTATCTGGAAAAGCGCCGGTTGCAGGGCGCGGCCGATGCCGCCGCGCTGGCGGCCGCCGGCGACCTGTCCAACGGCACGGCACGGGCACAGGCGGCGGTATCGCTGTCGCCCGACAACGGCACGCGGCTGACGGTGATGACCCCCGGCCGCTTTACCCGCGACGAACGGCTGGCGGTCGATGCCCGCTTCCTCGCCAACGGCACGCCGGGCAATGCGGCGCAGGTCGCACTGGAAAGCCGCATTCAGCCGGTCTTCGCCCGCGTGTTCGGCTATCGCGACGTCACCATCGAAGCCCGCGCCACCGCCGCGCGCATCGACCTCGCCGCATTTTCGCTCGGGACGCGTCTTGCATCGGTGCAGGGCGGCCTGCCCGGCGCGCTGCTGTCGCAACTGGCGGGCAGCGAATTGTCGCTGTCGGTCATGGATTACAATGCGCTGGTGTCGGGGCAGGTCGATCTGCTCAAGACCGCCGAACTGCTGCGAACCACCGGCGGCGTGCGCGCCGACACGTTCAACGACGTGCTGGCGACCGATATCGCCCTGCCGAAACTGGTGACGGCGATGGCCGGGTCGACGACCAGCAGCGCCGCGGCCCAGCTATTGCGCTCCATCGCCGGCAAATTGCCCAATCGCACGGTCCGGCTCGACAGGATCATCGACCTCGGCGCGCTGGGCAGCCGCAACGTCGCCGACCCGCTGCGACCGGTCGAAACCGATGCCTACGCATTCCTGCGCGAAGTCCTGCAGATTTCGGGCGGCTCGCGACAGGTGCAGAGCGATATCGACCTCGGCATTCCGGGCATCGGTCAGACGCGCGTGTTTCTCCAGATTGGCGAGCGGGCGGCGAACAGCCGCTGGCTGTCGGTCGGCGAAGCGGGACAGGCGGTCGTGCGCAGCGCGCAGACCCGGCTGTGGATCGACATCGCGCTGGTGAACGCCCCGCTCAGCCTCGGGTCGGTGCGCGTGCCGATCTATGTCGAACTGGCCGAGGCGGAGGCGCGGCTGGCGCAGATCACCTGTCGCGGCGGCCCGGCGAACGCCACCGCCGCGCTGGACGTCACGCCGTCGCTCGGACGCGTCGCGATCGCCGATCTCGATCCCGCCGCATTGCCGAATTTCCAGCAGGCGGTGGCGCTGCGCCCCGCGCGCATGGTCACGCTGCCGCTGGTGTCCTTGACCGGTCTGGCGAATGTGCAGCTCGGCGGCACACAGGCGCAGCGGGTCAATTTCTCGACGAGCGAAATCAACGATCATGTCGTCAAATCGGTCTCGACAAACGACATCGCCGCCGGCGTCGCCAGCAGCCTGCTGCGCACCATCGATATCCGCGCCAATGTGCTTGGGCTGGGCGTGTCGGCCGGCCTGTTGACCAGCACGCTCGGCAATACGTTGAGCGCGGTCGCGCCCGCGCTGGACCTGGTGGTGGGACAGGTGACCGCGCTGGCCGGGGTGCATGTCGGCCAGGCGGACGTACAGATCGACGGCGTGCGCTGCGGCACGCCGGTGCTGGTCGGCTGATCCTATCGCCGGGTCAGCAGCACGATCGCGCCTTCATTGCCATAGACGCCGCGCAGTTCGGCGATCGTCACCCGCACCGCGACCGTCGCGCCGTCGTTCGACAACAGCACGCTGTCGATGGTGCGCGCGCCCTCGCCGCTCAATACCTTGTCCAGCGCCTCGCGGAACGCGACGCGGTGGGCGACGGGGACCAGGTCGGCGATGGCGACATGGTGCAGCCGCTCTTCGGACAGGTGCACCATCTCGCAAAAGGTCGGCTCCGCCCGGTCGATATGGCCGCGCGTGTTGAGGCAGACATAACCGATCCCGTCATGTACCCCGATCGCCTCGCGCAGCGACTGACGCACATCGGCCAGCCGGTGCCGCTTCATGTCCTCGGTGATGTCGTGGAACAGGATGGTGACATGGCGGGCAAAGGGATGGATATCGACCCGCACCCAGCTGTCGGGGCGAAACAGCGACGGAATTTCCGCCGATGCCGGTTCGCGGCTGGCGACCGATCGCCGGACATAGGTTTCGACCAGCAACCCGTGCAGCGTCGGTACCGCCTTGAAAACATGGTGCCCGACCAGTTCGTTTTCTTCCCGGTCCAGCTGGGCATGGGCGACATGGTTCGCGGCCAGGATGCGCATGTCGTAATCGATCAGCAGCACCCCGACCGTCAGGCAGTTGGCGAAATCCTGCAGGCTGGGCGGCGCGATCGCCGCATCGCCGTCACCTTCGTTGTCGCGCAGCGCGTTATAGTGGCGAACCGTGGTCAGCACATGGGTCGCACGGCCATGATGCGTGACGAAGATCGCTTCGTCATCCTGCATCTGGCGCAACTGACCGAAGCGGCGGGCGAAGTCGGCAGACGATACCGTCGGCTGATCGGCCTCGTTTCGCATGATCACTTCGCCGCCCGTTCCTGGCATACGCTGTCCTCCCGGTTGTCCGTTAACCCTGCCACTTCCTTCAGACCGCCATCAACGCGGCCTTTGCTCAAACTCATCAATGTAAATGGATTTATAGTGGATGGGTTTCCAAAGAAACAACCGGAACCATCGCAAAGGCGAATTTATACACTTGGCTGTTTAGTACATTTGAAACATCTAATCACGCAAACAACGGAGCAACATCTATGCGTATACTTTCGACCGTAGGCATTGTTCTGTTGTATTGTGGCATCGCATCGGCAAATCGTTCTCCTCCGCCGACCTGGGTCGCGACCTGGACCACCTCCCCGATCCGCTCGAACCCCGAACACGCACTACCTTCGCCAACTTCCGGCAACACGACCGTCCGCCAGGTCGTTCGACTGACGCTCGGCGGAGCGGCGCTGCGCGTGCGCTTCACCAACCGGTTCGGCACGACCCCGCTGCGGATCGCCGGCGCGCATGTCGCGGTCGCATCGGGCCCCGCCGCCGCCGGGATCCAGGCGGGCACCGACCGCGCGCTCCGTTTCGGTGGCCGCCCGGACGTCGAGGTTCCCGCCGGCGCGGATTTCTGGTCCGATCCGGTGCCATTTGCCGCCAAGCCCTTGTCCGACCTCGCGATTACCACCCACTTCGCCGCCCTGCCCGACCAGCAGACCGGTCATCCCGGCGCCCGGACGCGTAGCTGGATTGCCGGCGGGGATCGGCTGGCCGACACCGCCTTCGCCGATGCCAGACCGGTCGAACGCTGGTTCCAGATCGCCGCCGTCGAGGTGACCGCCGCCCCTCCGGCGCGGGCGATCGTCGCGCTCGGCGATTCGATCACCGATGGCTATGGCGTGACCGACGGGCGGCATCTGCGCTGGACCGACGATCTCGCCCGCCGCCTGTCCGCCGCCCCGCGCACGCGTCGGATCGCGGTGCTGAACCAAGGCATCGGCGGCAACTGCCTGCTGGCGGAATGCAGCGGCCCCAATGCCTTGGCGCGCTTTGACAGCGACGTGGCAAGCCAGCCCGGCGCGCGCTATGTCATCGTCCTCGAAGGGATCAACGACCTGGGCCGGCTAGGCCGCGAACGGCCGGTCTCGCCGGAGGAGCGCCAGTCTCGAGTGCAGCAGATGATCGCCGGATATGCCCAGATCGTCGCGCGGGCACGGGCGCTCAGGCTGACCGTCATCGGCGGCACGATCACGCCGTTTGTCGGCAACGACTATTACCACCCCGACGCCGCCGCCGAAGCCGCACGGCAGGCGATCAACGCCTGGATCCGCACCCCCGGCCATTTCGACGCAGTGATTGATTTCGACCGGATAGTACGCGACCCGGCGCGACCCGACCGCCTGCTGCCCGCCTATGACTCGGGCGACCACCTGCATCCCTCGATAGCGGGCTATCGGGCGATGGCGGATGCAGTTCCGCTCACCCTGTTCGCTCGCTGACGCCTTGGTTTGCGCGGGGAAGCACACCATCTGCCGCGCCTACCCCGTATCGGAGCCGTTCCATGATCGACCTGCACTACTGGCCCACGCCCAATGGCCACAAGATCACGCTGTTCCTCGAAGAAGCCGGCCTGCCCTACACCATCCACCCGGTCGATATCGGCAAGGGCGAGCAGTTCCGCCCCGAATTCCTCGCCATCGCACCGAACAACCGGATGCCCGCGATCGTCGACCATGAACCGCTGGGCGGCGGCGATCCGCTGTCGATCTTCGAATCCGGTGCGATCCTGCTCTATCTGGCGGAAAAGACCGGCCGCTTCCTGCCCGCCGACACCGCCGGACGCTATGACGCGATCCAGTGGCTGATGTGGCAGATGGGCGGCCTCGGTCCGATGGCCGGGCAGAATCATCATTTCAACATCTATGCGCCGGAGAAGATTCCCTACGCGCAGGACCGCTATATCCGCGAGACCGCGCGGCTGTACGGCGTGCTCGACAAGCGACTGGCCGACCGCGACTTCATCGCCGGCGACTATTCAATCGCCGATATGGCGGCCTATCCCTGGATCGTCCCGCACGAGGCGCAGGGACAGAAGCTGGAAGACTTCCCGAATTTGAAGCGCTGGTTCGACGCCATCGCCGCCCGCCCCGCGACGGCCGCGGCCTATGCCAAGGGCAAGGCGATCAGCGACGGTAGCAAGCCGATGACCGACGAACAGCGTCGCAACCTGTTCGGGACGCCGCCTAAAAACTGAGCCTTGCGACAAACTGCGACAAAGCCGCGGTTTGTCGACAAAGGCTGGCGACAATTACCGGCGACAAGCGGCGCATTCTCCACCGGGGGTGCGCCCCTTGTTCAAAGGTACAGTCCCATGCGTTCGTTGATTGCCGCTGCCTCGCTCGCCGGTATCGCCCTGCCCGCGATCGTCACCGCCCAGACGCCACCGCCCACGCCCCGTCCGATGGCCGACGGCGTCCTGACCCGCGAGGGAGCGCTTGCCCGCGCCGACCGCCGGTTCGACGCGCTCGACACCGACCGCGACGGCACGATCAGCGCCGCCGAGCGCGCAGCGATGCCGCAGCGCCCGCGCGGGACCGTCGATGGCACGACGCCGATGCCCGGCCGGTCTATGGGCGACCGCATGCTGGAACGCGCCGATGTCGACAAGAACGGCGTCGTCACCCGCGAGGAATTCCGCGCGGTCGCGGCGCGTGCCTTCGATCGGCAGGATGCCAACCATGACGGCCGCGTCGATGCCGCCGAACGCAAGCAATGGCGCGACCAGCGCATGGCACACCGCGGCGGTCAGCCGGCCGAGTAACCCCTGACCGGACGGCGCGGTCGCGTACCGCGCCGTCCGGCATTTCCCTTATGTCGATGGGCCGCGTAGCATGTCCGACATGGCCGATATTCCTCATTTACTGCTGGTCGACGACGAACGATCGATCCGCGAACCGCTTGCCCAATATCTGACGAAGCAGGGTTTCCGCGTCACCCAGGCGGGCGATGCGGAGGGTGCGCGGGCGCGGCTGAACGCCTATGCCATCGACCTCGCTATCCTCGACATCATGATGCCGGGCGAGGACGGGCTGTCGCTGTGCCGCCATATCCGCGAGACAAGCGAGACGCCGGTCATCCTGCTGACCGCGCGCGCGGAAGAAACCGACCGGATCGTCGGGCTGGAAATGGGCGCCGACGATTATGTCGTGAAGCCCTTTTCCCCGCGCGAACTGGCGGCACGGGTGAAGGTCGTGCTGCGGCGGACGGCTGGCGGCGCGGTCAGGCAACACGCGCCGGAGGCCGGGTCGTTCGCCTTCGCCGGATGGGTGCTCAAGACCGGTGAACGCGCGCTGGTCGATCGTGAGGGCGTGTCGGTGCCGCTGTCGACCGGGGAATATAACCTGCTGCATGCTTTGGTCACCCGCCCGCGCCAGGTGCTGACCCGCGACCAGTTGCTCGACCTGACCCAGGGGCGCGAGGCGGCGGCGTTCGATCGCGCGATCGACAATCAGGTCAGCCGGTTGCGCAAGAAGATCGAGACCGACGTCCGCAACCCGGAGATCATCAAGACGGTATGGGGCGGCGGTTATACGCTGGCGACCGAGGTGACGCGCCTGTGAAGCGGCTGTTGCCGACCAGCCTGCCCGGACAGATCGCGTTGCTGGTCGCGGTGGCGTTGTTCGTCGCGCAGGCGCTGAACTTCGGGCTGTTGCTGCGCGAACGCCGTGCCTTTCGCTTCGCCGAAATCACCCTTCCCGCCGTCACCCGGCTGATCGACGCCGCCGAACGCCGGATCGCGCCGCGGCCGGGACAGGCGAACGCAACCCCGCGCGATCGGATGCGTGGGGTGCGGCTGGTCACGGATCGCGTGCCGGCGATGCGCGGCGAGCCGGAGCGAGACGTCGAAGCGGCGATCAGGTCGGGCTTTGCCGAAGCCGGCATCCGGGTCGGCACCATCGCGGCCAATATCCGCCCGATCGACGAAGCCGAAGTCCGGGCGCGGGGTATCACTGGCCCTCGCGCCGACCGGTTGCGGCGGATGGGCGCGGTGCTGGATGCCGCGGTCGAGCTGCCGGGGCGCGGCTGGCTGGTCTCGCATACGCCGTGGCCGATGGCCGAGCGCGGGCTGTTGTGGCAGCTGCTGGCGCAGACCTTCATCCTCTACGTCATCGTGCTGCTGCCGGTATTGTGGATCGGGCGGCGTATCGCCAAGCCGCTCAGGCGACTGGCGGGGGCGGCACGCGCCTTTCATCCCGCCCGCCCGCTGCCGGCAATTGAGCCTTCCGGGCCGCAGGACGTACGGCTGCTGATCTCCGCCTTCACCGATCTGGGGCGGCGGGTGAATGCGATGGTCGACGAAAAGGACCGGATGCTGGGTGCGATCGGCCATGACCTGCGGACACCGCTGGCGGCACTCCGGGTGCGAGTCGAATCGGTCGAGGACGATACCGACCGGGCGCGAATGGTCGAGACGATCGACGAGATGAACGCGACGCTGGACGACATCCTCTCGCTGGCGCGGCTGGGGCGGCCGAGTGAGGCGGCGACCGATGTCGACGTCGCGGCGCTGGTCGACGCGGTGGTCGACGACTTCCGCGACCTCGGCCATGATGTCGACTTCGTGGAGGCGGCACGGGTGCCCCTGCACCTGCGGCCCAATCTGATGCGGCGGGCGGTGCGCAACCTGATCGAGAATGCGATCAAATATGCCGGCGCTGTCGAGGTTCGGGTGGCAACGAGCGCGCAGGCCGTGGCGATTATCGTCGCGGACCGTGGCCCCGGCATTCCGGCGGACCGGATGGCGGAGGTGTTCGATCCCTTCACCCGTCTGGAAACGTCGCGCAATCGCGATACCGGCGGGATCGGGCTGGGATTGGCGCTGGCCCGGGCGATCGTACGCGATGCGGGGGGTGAGGTCGCGCTGACGAACCGCGAGGGCGGCGGGCTGAACGCGACGATCCGGTTGCCGCGCTAGGGTCGCCGACTGCGTCAGCCCGACGTCCGCCCAACCCGTCACCCCGGGCTTGACCCGGGGTCCCGCTTCTTTTGCTACCGTCGAAAGAAAGCGGGACCCTGGGTCACGCCCGGGGTGACGGACTAAACGAAGCGCTCAGCACCACCCCGCTGGCGCGGGGCGAATGACAAGGACTCAAATCGCCCCCGGGCGATTTGAGTCCTTGTCATTCCCACTCGATCGTGCCCGGCGGCTTGCTCGTATAGTCGTAGGTGACGCGATTGATGCCCTTCACCTCGTTGATGATCCGGGTCGCCACGCGCGGCAGGAAGTCGCCCGGGAACTGGAATGCCTGCGCCGTCATGCCATCGGTCGAGGTGACCGCGCGGAGGGCAAGGACGTTGTCGTAGGTGCGGCCATCGCCCATCACGCCGACGCTGCGCACTGGCAGCAATACGGCAAATGCCTGCCAGATCGCGTCGTACAGCCCGGCGGTGCGGATTTCCTCGAGGTAGATCGCGTCCGCCTTGCGCAGGATGCCGCAGCGCTCGCGGGTCACCTCGCCCGGAATACGGATGGCGAGGCCGGGTCCGGGGAACGGGTGGCGCCCGACGAACACGTCCGGCAGCCCCAGTTCGCGACCCAGCGCCCGAACCTCGTCCTTGAACAGTTCGCGCAACGGTTCGACCAGCGCCATGTTCATGCGTTCCGGTAGGCCACCGACATTATGATGGCTCTTGATCGTCACCGACGGTCCACCGGTGAAGCTGACGCTTTCGATCACGTCGGGGTAGAGCGTACCCTGCGCGAGGAACTGCGCTCCGCCCAGCTTCTTCGCCTCGGCCTCGAACACATCGATGAAGGTCTTGCCGATGAACTTGCGCTTGGCCTCCGGATCGGTGACGCCGGCGAGGCCGTCCATGAACAGGTCCTGCGCGTCCACATGGACCAGCGGGATATTGTAGTGGCCGCGGAACAGGCTGACGACCTGCTCCGCCTCGCCCGCGCGCAGGATGCCGCCATCGACGAACACGCAGGTCAGCTGGTCGCCGATCGCTTCGTGAATCAGCAGCGCGGCGACCGACGAGTCGACCCCGCCCGACAGACCGCAAATGACCTTGCCGTCGCCGACCTGCTGACGGATCTCCGCAATCTTGGCATCGCGGAATTCGGCCATCGTCCAGTCGCCGGCAAGACCGCAGACGTGGCGGGCGAAATTGGCGATCAGCTTGCCGCCATCGGGGGTATGCACGACCTCCGGATGGAACTGCGCACCGTAATAGCGGCGCTCGTCATCGGCGACGATGGCATAGGGCGCGCCGGGGCTGGTCGCGACCGCGCGGAAGCCGGGGGCGAGTTCGGTGACCTTGTCGCCATGGCTCATCCACACCTGATGCCGTTCGGTCCTTTGCCACAGGCCGTCGAACATCGCGCAGTCGTCGCCGACCTCGATATAGGCCTCGCCGAACTCGCCCGAATTGCCCTTCTCGACCTTGCCGCCCAGCTGCGCGGTCATCACCTGCTGGCCGTAGCAGATGCCGAACACCGGGACGCCGGAGTCGAAGATCGCCTGCGGTGCGCGCGGGGAACCGTCGTCGCACACCGATGCGGGGCCACCCGACAGGATCACGCCCTTGGGCTTCATCCGTTCGAACGCGGCCTCCGCCGACTGGAACGGGGCGATTTCGGAATAGACTCCGGCCTCGCGCACGCGACGCGCGATCAGCTGCGTCACTTGGCTGCCGAAATCGACGATCAGGATGGAATCGGGGGTCTCGTTCATGCCCCCCGATAGCAGAGCGCCGCGCGGGTGCCAGCCCCGCGCGGCGTCATTTGTCAGTTGACCGGCTTGACCGCCAGCCCGGTCCATTTGGCGATGAACGCCCATAGATCGGCGGTTTCCTCGATCACCTTGTCGGTCGGCTTGCCCGAGCCGTGGCCCGCGCGCGTTTCGATGCGGACCAGATGCGGCTTCGGCCCGATGTCCTTCGACTGGAGCATCGCGGTGTATTTGAACGTATGCCCCGGCACCACGCGATCGTCGGTGTCGGCCGTCGTCGCCAGGATCGCCGGATAGGTCACGCCGGCCTTCACATTGTGATAGGGCGAATAGGTCAGCAGGTTGCGGAAATCCGCCTCCTTGGCCGGCACGCCGTAATCGTCGACCCAGTAGCGCCCGGCGGTGAACCGGTCGAAGCGCAACATGTCCATGACACCCACCGCCGGCAGCGCGGCGGCGAACAGGTCGGGACGCTGGTTGACGACCGCACCGACCAGCAGGCCGCCGTTCGACCCGCCCTGGATCGCCAGTTGGCCCTTGCCGGTCACGCCCTGCGCGATCAGGTCTTCGCCCGCGGCGATGAAGTCGTCGAACACATTCTGCTTGTTCAGCAGCTTGCCGCCGTCATGCCATTCCTTGCCATATTCGCTGCCGCCGCGAATGTTCGCGACCGCCAGCACGCCGCCCTGTTCGAGCCACGCGATGCGGCCCGGCGAGAAGCCCGGCAGGATCGGCACGTTGAACCCGCCATAGGCGTAGAGCAGGGTCGGCGCGGGCTTGGTCACGTCCTTGCGCTTGACGATGAACATCGGGACCTTCGTCCCGTCCTTCGACGTGTAGAAGCGCTGGCGGACGTCGTACTGCGCCGGGTCGAATGCGACCTTCGGCGTGGCCCAGGGGGTCACCTGTCGCGTGGCGACATCGTAGCGATAGATGGTGGTCGGGGTCGCGAAGCTGGAGAAGGCGAAGAAGCCCTCATTATTGTCCAGTTCGCCGCCGACGCCGCCGACCGTGCCGATGCCCGGCAGTTCGATCGTACCGTCGGGCTTGCCGTCGAGGGTGAAGCGCTTCACCTCGGTCTTCGCATCGACCAGATACGCCGCCATGATCCGGCCGCCGACCAGCGACGCGCCGTTCAGCACCGCCTTGTCCTCGGCCACCAGTTCCTTTGGCTGCGGGTTGGCCGCTGCCATGTCGAGCGTGACGATGCGCAGCCGCGGCGCGCCCTGTGTCGTCGTCAGGTACAGCGTGCTGTCCTTCGACCCCACCGTGTTCCAGTCGACATTGTCGGTGTTGACGATGGTGCGTGGGCGGTCGTTCGGCTTGGTCAGGTCGAGGACCGTGATCTCGGTATGATCGCCCGGACCACTGGTCGAGATGACGAGCCAACGGCCGTCATCGGTGATCCCGGGATAGAAGGTGAAGCGCGGCTGGTCGGGCCGTTCGTAGATCAGCCGGTCGGCGCTCTGCGGCGTGCCGAGCCTGTGGAAATAGACCTTGGCGTTCAGGTTCTGGCTCTGGAACTCCTGCCCCTTTTCCGGGGTCGGGAAGCGGGCATAGTAGAAGCCCGACCCGTCCTTCACCCACGATGCCGACAGGCCGTACTTCACCCAGTCGATCTGGTCGTCCAGCACCTTTCCGGTGTCGACGTCCAGCACGCGCAGCTTGCGCCAGTCGCTGCCGCCGTCCTGGATCGAATAGAGCAGCCGCTTGCCGTCCTTGGACGGTGCCCATTCGGCAAGCGCCGTCGCACCATCCTTCGACCAGCCATTGGGGTCGATCAGCACCCGCCCCTGCCCATTCAGGCTGTCGCGGACGTACAGCACCGACTGGTTCTGCAACCCCGAATTGCGGCTGTAGAAATAGCGGCCGCCCTCGCGGTTCGGCACGCCGAAGCGTTCATAGTCGAACAGCTTCGTCAGCCGCTGCTTGAAGATGTCACGGCCGGGCAGCGTGGCCAGATACGCGTCGGTGACCTTGTTCTCCGCCGCGACCCAGGCCGCGACCTGCGGGTCGTTGCGGACGTCGTTCTCCAGCCAGCGATAGGGATCGGCGACCTTCACGCCGAACTGCTCGTCGACCTGGTCGACCGTGCGGGTCTGCGGATAGGCGATGGTCTGGGCTAGGGCAGTCGTGCTGGTCATCAGGCACGCGATCGCGACAAGGGCATGGCGGTACATCGTTGCTCCACGGGACGAGCCGGAAGGTATCCGGCGTTACCAGCAGGATACGCGAGCGGCGCGCCCGTGCAACCCCGCGGAGACAATGTTACCCACCGCAACGAAAAAAGGCGGCCGTACCGCAGTACGACCGCCCTTCCCCGTGTCACTCGAACGAAAGGCCGATCAGGCGGCTTCGTCGAAATCCTCTTCGCTCAGGACCGGACCCGAATCCTGGCCCTTCGCCGACACGTCGCGGTCGACGAATTCGATGATCGCCATCGGCGAGGCGTCCGACGCGCGGATGCCGGCCTTGATGATGCGGGTGTAACCGCCGTTGCGATCGGCATAGCGGGTCGCCAGCACGTCGAACAGCTTGGTCAGCTGCGCATCGTCCAGCAGACGAGCGTGGGCGAGACGACGGTTCGACAGGCCGCCCTTCTTCGCCAGCGTGATGAGCTTTTCGACATAGGGACGCAGTTCCTTCGCCTTGGCGACGGTCGTCGTGATCTGCTCATGCTTGATGAGCGCGGCCGACATGTTGCGGAACAGCGCAATGCGGTGTGCCGAGGTACGCTGCAGCTTACGGCCGCCGACGCGATGACGCATGGGTATTTCCTTCGTTCGTTAAGGGGCCGTGTCACGGAATCCCCAGAGCTGGTGGCTGTTTAGAGGCTGCCACCGGTTCGCCTGTTCGCGGCAAAGTTCACTAAGTTCACACTTGCCGCCATTTCAAAACTGGCCCGACACGGGCGAAGCCCGTGTTGTCGGACGGCCTGAAAGGCCGCCGGCCGGGCTGGTTTTGTCTCCGGGGCAGGCTTGCCTGCCCCGGTGCAAAATCAGCCCATAATCTCCTGTTCGAGCTTCTTCGCCATTTCTTCGATGTTCTCGGGCGGCCATCCGGGGATGTCCATGCCGAGGCGAAGACCCATCGACGACAGCACTTCCTTGATTTCGTTCAGCGACTTGCGACCGAAATTCGGGGTGCGCAGCATCTCGGCTTCGGTCTTCTGGACCAGGTCGCCGATGTAGATGATGTTGTCATTCTTGAGGCAATTGGCCGAACGAACCGACAGTTCCAGCTCGTCGACCTTCTTGAGCAGGTAACGGTTGATCTGCGCGGTGTCGCCCTGGCCTTCGCTCTGCGGCGCTGCGACCTGCGTGCCGGTTGCGGCGGCGCGGGGCAGCGTCGAATCGTCGAAGTGGACGAACAGCGCGAGCTGGTCCTGAAGGATGCGACCGGCATAGGCCAGTGCGTCCTCAGGAGTGACGGTGCCGTCGGTTTCGATCGTCAGCGTCAGCTTGTCGTAATCGAGTTCCTGCCCGACGCGGGTGTTCTCGACCTTATAGCTGACCTGGCGGACCGGCGAATACAGCGCGTCGACCGGGATCAGGCCGATCGGCGCATCGGCCGGACGGTTGCCGGCAGCCGGCACATAGCCCTTACCGACATCGGCGGTCAGTTCCATGTTGAGCGTCGCACCATCGTCGAGATGGCACAATACCAGATCGGGGTTCATCACCTCGATATCGCCGGTGACGGCGATGTCGCCGGCCTTCACTTCGGCCGGACCGGTGACGGACAACTGGAGACGCTTCGGGCCTTCGCCCTGCATCTTCAGTGCGATCTGCTTCACGTTCAGCACCATGTCCGTCACGTCCTCGCGGACGCCGGCAAGGCTGGAAAATTCGTGAAGGACGTTCTCGATCTTGATCGAGGTGACGGCGGCGCCCTGCAGCGACGACAGCAGCACGCGACGCAGCGCGTTGCCGAGCGTCAGGCCGAACCCACGCTCCAGCGGCTCGGCCACGAAGGTCGAACGGCGCTTGGGATCGCCGCCCGGCTTCTTCTCGAGGCCGCTCGGCTTCTTGAGTTCCTGCCAGTTCTTAGCGTTGACGGACACGGGCTTCCCCTAGCTTGGCGGCGCGGAAAGGACGGGTCCGCGCCATGAAAGAACGGCCCCGCCGGACGAACCCGGCGGGGCGGCAGGCACGGATCAGACGCGACGACGCTTCGACGGGCGCACGCCGTTGTGCGGGATCGAGGTCACGTCACGGATCGACGTGATCTGGAAACCGACGGCCTGGAGCGCACGAAGCGCCGATTCACGACCCGAACCCGGGCCCTTCACTTCGACTTCGAGCGTGCGCACGCCGTGGTCGGCAGCCTTGCGGCCGGCGTCTTCAGCAGCGACCTGAGCGGCGTACGGGGTCGACTTGCGCGAGCCCTTGAAACCCATCATGCCGGCCGACGACCAGCTGATCGCATTGCCCTGCGCATCGGTGATGGTGATCATGGTGTTGTTGAAGCTGGCGTTCACATGCGCGACGCCGGCGGTGATGTTCTTGCGCTCGCGACGGCGAAGGCGCTGCGGTTCACGTGCCATTATTGGAAATCCTGACCTGAGTATCTTGCGTGGTGCGGAGATCGGGAGGCGGTCGGCCTCTTACCTCTCTCCGACGGAGAAGAAGTTAGAAACAGTCCCCCGGACTGTTTCTTACTTCTTCTTACCCGCGATCGGCTTCGCCTTGCCCTTGCGGGTGCGCGCATTGGTGTGCGTGCGCTGGCCGCGGACCGGCAGGCCCTTGCGGTGGCGCAGGCCACGATAGCAGGCGAGGTCCATCAGACGCTTGATGTTCATCGCGGTCTGGCGACGCAGGTCACCTTCCACGGTGTGGTTCGCGTCGATCGCTTCACGGATCTGGAGGACTTCCTGGTCGCTCAGGTCCTGCACGCGGCGCTCGGCGGCGATGCCCAGCTGCTCGGTGAGTTCCTTGGCCTTGGCCGGACCGATGCCGTGAATGTACTGCAGCGCGATGACGACGCGCTTGTTGGTCGGGATATTAACACCCGCGATACGTGCCATGAACTAAATTCTCCCAGCTCCACGAGGCGCCGCATGGCAGCGGCCCCTCATCTCGTAGCGTTGCAACCCGTCACGCGCGATCGCGGCGAACGCGCGGAAGCGCCGCCGTAAACCGGTATGTCGGGGTGGATCGCTGATACGGACCGATTCCCACCCTGTCAACCGGTGGACGGAACCAAATTCGGGATGGGGCGTGAGGTGCGCAGGTAGCGCATCCGCAACTCAGCCTCCCCGAACACGTCATCCCAGCGCAGGCTGGGGTCTCCGAGGAGCGGGCGCTGCGCGCTCCAACGGGGAGACCCCAGCCTGCGCTGGGGTGACGGTTGCGGCTGGCGGACCGAAGCCCGCCCTGCCCTTACGTGTCGAGGATCACCGCGATCTGTCCGGTCACGTCGTCCATGTCGGCCATGCCGTCGACGCGGTGAACCAGGCCGCGCGCTTCGTAGAGCGGCAGGATCGGCGCGGTCTTAGCGCGATATTCGACCATGCGGGTACGCACGGTTTCCTCGTTGTCGTCGGGACGCCGCTTGAACTCGGTCGCGCCGCACGCGTCGCACACCCCGGCAACCGCGGGTTGCTTGAACGTGTCATGATAGCCCGCACCGCAATTGGCGCAGGTAAAACGGCCGACGATGCGCTCGACCAGCGCATCCTCGTCGACCACCAGCTCGATCACATGGGTCAGCTGACGTCCGCGATGTTCGAGCAGCAGGTCGAGCGCGTCGGCCTGCGCCGCGGTGCGCGGATAGCCGTCGAAGATCGCGCCGCGATCGCCCAGCTGGTCAAGCCGCTCGCCGATCAGCGCCGACACGATCGCATCGGACACCAGTTCGCCGGCATCCATCACCGCCTTGGCTTGCAGGCCGACCGGGCTGCCCGCCTTCACCGCCGCGCGCAGCATGTCGCCGGTCGACAGCTGCACCATGCCGCGCGCCGCTTCGAGCCGCGCGGCCTGGGTGCCCTTGCCCGCGCCCGGCGGTCCGAGAAGGATGATGTCCATAGCTGCCCCCTTAGTCCTGTTACGCTCAGCCGCGCAGGCGTCCGCCCTTCAGCTTGGCCTTCTTGATGAGGTCGCCATACTGGTGCGCCAGCAGGTGCGACTGGATCTGCGTCACCGTGTCCATTGTCACGTTCACGACGATGAGCAGGCTGGTGCCGCCGAGATAGAAGGGAATCGACAGCGCCGATACCAGATATTCGGGCAGCAGGCAGATGATGACCAGATAGGCCGCACCGATGACCGTGATGCGGGTCAGCACATAGTCGAAATAATTCTCGGTATTCTTGCCCGGGCGGATGCCGGGGATGAACCCGCCATAGCGCTTGAGGTTATCGGCGGTCTCTTCGGGATTGAAGACGATCGCAGTGTAGAAGAACGAGAAGAACACGATGCCCGCGCCGTACAGCAGCATGTAGAGCGGCTGGCCATGCGCCAGATACTGGTTGAGGGTGATGATGAAGTCGCCCCAGCGGCTCTCGCCCGCCGTCGCCTGTCCGGCGAACTGGGTGATGGTCACCGGCATCAGCAGCAGCGACGACGCGAAGATTGGCGGGATCACACCGGCGGTGTTGATCTTGAGCGGCAGGTGACTGCGATCCGCCTGCACCCCGCGCGCCGTCTGACGCTTCGGGTACTGGATCAGGATGCGGCGCTGCGCGCGCTCCATGAAGCAGATGAACAGGACGAGGCCGGCGACCGCGACGATGATGCCGATCAGAGTCAGCGGGTTCATCGTGCCCGACCGGCTGCCTTCGAACAACTGGAGCAAAGTCGTCGGCAGATGTGCGACGATGCCGGCCATGATGATGAGCGAGATGCCGTTGCCGATGCCGCGGCTGGTGATCTGCTCACCCAGCCACATCAGGAACATGGTGCCGCCGATCAGCGAGATGACCGCCGCGATGCGGAAGGTCATGCCCGGCTCGATCACCGCCTGCGCGCCGGCCGAAGCGCCGAACGCCTCCAGCCCGACCGCGATGGTGTAGCCCTGGATCGCGGTCAGCGCGACCGTGCCGTAGCGGGTGTACTGGTTGAGCTTCTTGCGGCCCGATTCGCCTTCCTTCTTGATGGCGGCGAGCTGCGGGCTGAGCGACGTCGCGAGCTGCACGACGATCGATGCGGTGATATAGGGCATGACGCCCAGCGCGACGACCGACATGCGCGTCAGCGCACCGCCCGAAAAAGTATTGAAGAAGTCGAGAACGCCGCCCTGCGTCTGGTTCGCGAGCAGGCCGAGCTGCGTCGGGTCGATCCCCGGCAGCGGCACATAGCTCAGCATGCGGAACACGATCAGTGCCCCAAGCGTAAACCACAGGCGCTTCTTGAGTTCGGTCGCCTGACCGAATTTCGACAGATTGAGATTGGTCGCAAGACCGTCTGAGGCGGCTGCCATGGATATGTCCCGAATGATGCTGGCGGGCCATCAGCCCACCCCCCGGGCGACCATATAGGGGTTGCTGCCGGGATGTCTAAGGGGACGATACACGCCCCCCTAGGAAACCGTTCGGTTCGAGCAGCTTCGAGCGCAGTCGAGAAGCGTCCGTCGAGAACGGTCCGCTAAGCGGTACCCCGTTCTCGATATGCGCTCTCGACAGGCTCGATCGCTACTCGAACCCAACGGGAGCAGGCTTACGCGTGCGCAGCCTTCTTGGCGGCGAGCGTCTTGCCCTTCTTGGCAGCGGCCTTTTCGTGCGCGGGCACGACTTCGATGACCGACACCGAACCACCCGCCTTCTCAACCGCTTCGATCGCCGACTTCGACGCACCGCCAACGGTGAAGGTCAGCTTTGCGGTCAGTTCGCCCTTGCCGAGCAGACGGACGCCGTCCTTGCCGCCACGGGCCAGGTTCGCGGCCTTGAGCGCAGCGTGGTCGAGTGCCGCACCGGCTTCGATCTTGCCGGCGTCGACCGCCTTCTGGATCGCGCCGAGGTTCACTTCGGCGTAATCCTTGGCGAAGATGTTGTTGAAGCCGCGCTTCGGGATCCGCATGTGGAGCGGCATCTGGCCGCCTTCGAAGCCGTTGATCGAGACGCCTTCGCGGCTCTTCTGGCCCTTCTGGCCACGGCCGGCGGTCTTGCCCTTGCCCGAGCCGATGCCCCGGCCGACGCGCATCCGGCTCTTGCGGGCGCCGTCGTTGTCGCGGATTTCGTTGAGTTTCATGTGTGCACTCGCTTTCGCTATGTTCGCGCTAAAGAAATGAGGAAGGGGGCCGCATAGCCCCCTTCCCCGCATTTGTCACCGGTAAAGGTGGAAGGCGTATCAGCCTTCGACCGACACCATGTGCTGCACCTTGCGGATCATGCCACGCACCTCGGGGGTGTCGGCCAGTTCCACGGTCTTGTGCATCTTGTTGAGGCCGAGACCGATCAGCGTCGCGCGCTGATCCTTGGTCCGGCGGATCGGCGACCCGGTCTGGGTGATCTTCACGGTTGCCATCGCTCGTTACTCCACGATCGCCGCGGCGTCAGCCTCGGCGGTCTGCGATCCACCACGACCCAGCAGGTCGGCGATCTTCTTGCCGCGACGCTGGGCCACCGCCTTCGGCGACGACTGGTCGTTCAGCGCCTCGAAGGTCGCACGGATCATGTTGTACGGGTTCGACGTACCGACCGACTTGGTCACCACGTCGGCGACACCCAGCGATTCGAAGATCGCGCGCATCGGACCACCGGCGATGATGCCAGTACCCTGCGGCGCCGAACGCACCGTCACGCGACCGGCACCGAAGTGGCCGTTGCCGTCGTGATGCAGCGTACGACCGTCCTTCAGCGGAACGCGGACCATCGCCTTCTTGGCAGCGGCGGTCGCCTTCGAAATGGCTTCCGGCACTTCGCGCGCCTTGCCATGCCCGAAACCGACGCGGCCCTTGCCGTCGCCGACGACGACGAGCGCTGCGAAACCGAAGCGCTTGCCGCCCTTCACGGTCTTCGACACGCGGTTGATGTGGACGAGCTTTTCGATCAGCTCCTCGCCACCATCCTCTGCGCCGCGACGATCGTCGCGGCGGCCACGGCCGCCGTCACGGCCACCGCGACCACGGTCGCCGCCGCCCTGGCCACCACGACCACGGCCGCCACGCGGACCACGGCCCTGCGGCTGTTCGCCACCGGTCGCCTCAACGGCGGGTGCTTCGGCCTGATTGTTTTCGTCAGCCATGTCTTAGAACTCCAATCCGGCTTCGCGGGCGGCCTCGGCCAGCGCCTTGACGCGGCCGTGGAACAGGAAGCCGCCACGGTCGAATACGACCTGCGTCACGCCCGCGGCCTTCGCCGCTTCCGCAACGCGGGTGCCGACGCCCTTGGCGGCATCGATGTTCGCGCCGGAGGTGCCACGCACGTCCTTTTCCAGGGTCGATGCCGAAGCAACGGTACGACCCGCTGCATCGTCGATGACCTGGGCGTAGATGTGCTTGCCCGAACGATGGATCGACAGCCGCGCACGGCCGCCCGAACGCGCACGAAGCGCGGTGCGATTGCGCCGACGGCGCTTCTCGAAGAGGGAGAGACCCTTGGTCATTACTTCTTCTTCCCTTCCTTGCGGAAGATGAACTCGCCGTCGTACTTGATGCCCTTGCCCTTGTACGGCTCGGGCTTACGCCAACGACGGATCTCGGCAGCGATCTGACCGACCTTCTGCTTGTCGATCCCGCTGATTTCGATCGTGGTCTGATCGGGCGTCTTGATCTCGATGCCTTCCGGCACGTCGATGTTGACGTCGTGGCTGTAGCCGAGCTGCAGCTTCAGATTCTTGCCCTGCGCAGCCGCACGATAGCCGACGCCGGTGATCAGCAGCTTCTTGGTGAAGCCGGTGGTCACGCCGGTGATCAGGTTCTGCACGAGCGTGCGCTGCATGCCCCAGAACGCGCGAGCGCGCTTGGTGTCATTCGCCGGCTGCACCGAGATGCTGTCGCCTTCGACGGCATAGCTGATGTCGTCGGCCAGCGGCAGCGTCAGCGTGCCCTTCGGACCCTTCACGCTCAGCTCGCGCCCTGCGATGTTGGCGGTCACGCCGGCCGGAACCGGGACTGCCTTCTTACCGATGCGGCTCATCAGAAGACCTCCGCGAGGACTTCGCCACCGACATTCTGTTCGCGCGCTTCGGCGTCGGACAGAACGCCGCGCGGCGTCGAGACGATAGTGATGCCGAGGCCATTGCGCACCTTCGGCAGTTCCTGCGAACCCGAATAGACGCGGCGACCGGGCTTCGAAACGCGCGCGACGTGCTTGATCGCCGGCTGGCCTTCGAAATACTTCAGCTCGATGCGGATGCCGGCCGCGGGGCCCATCTGCTCTTCGCTGTAGCCACGGATATAGCCCTCACGCTGCAGCACGTCGAGGACACGGGCCCGCAACTTGCTGGCAGGCGTCAGGACGGAGTCCTTGCGCGCGCGCTGGCCGTTGCGGATGCGGGTGAGCATGTCACCCAGGGGATCGGTCAATGCCATTGCTGTGTTCCTTACCAGCTCGACTTCGTGACGCCGGGGATCAGGCCCTTGTTGGCCAGTTCACGCAGCATGACGCGGGCGAGACGGAACTTGCGATAATAGCCACGGGGACGACCCGTCAGCTCGCAACGGTTGCGGATGCGGGTCGGATTCCCGTTGCGGGGAATCTCGGCCATCTTCAGCCGCGCGATCAGACGCTCGGTTTCGTCGAGCGACTGGTCGGCTGCGATCGCCTTCAGCTTCGCATATTTGGGTGCGAACTTCTTGACGAGCGCGCGACGGCGCTCGTTCTTGTTCACGGAACTCAGTTTCGCCATGGACTTAAGCTCTCTTCGTTAAAGCGAACGGCCGCCCCCGTGGCCGGGGGCGGACCGGATTAGGCCGCCTTCTTTTCCTCGGCTTCCGCTTCCTGCGGGAAGGGGAAACCGAACAGACGCAGAAGCTCGCGAGCTTCGTCGTCGGTCTTGGCGGTGGTGGTCACGATCACATCCATGCCGCGCACCTTGTCGATGCGGTCATAGTTGATTTCGGGGAACACGATCTGTTCCTTGATGCCGCAGGCATAGTTGCCACGGCCGTCGAACGACTTCGGGTTCAGGCCACGAAAGTCGCGGACGCGGGGGAGCGCGATGGTGATGAAGCGATCGAGGAATTCGTACATCCGCTCACGGCGCAGCGTGACCTTGCAGCCGATCGCCATGCCTTCACGCAGCTTGAACTGCGCAATCGACTTCTTCGCCTTGGTGACGACAGGCTTCTGGCCCGCGATCAGCTCCATTTCGGAGCTGGCCTGCTCGACCTTCTTCTTGTCCTGCGTCGCCTCGCCCACGCCCATGTTCAGGACGATCTTTTCGATCCGGGGCACTTCGAGCGCGTTCTTGTAACCGAACTTCTCGGTCATCGCCTTCACGATGCGATCGTCATAGATCGACTTCATGCGCGGCGTGTACTTATCAGCCATTGATGACCTCCCCGCCCTTCACGGCGACCCGGACCTTCTTGCCGTCACGCACTTCGAAACGAACGCGGGTCGGCTTGCCGTCGACGACGTGCGCGACCTTGCTGACGTGCAGCGGCGCTTCCGAGCGCACCAGACCGCCCTGCGGGTCGGCCTGGTTCGGCTTCTTGTGGCGAACGGCGATGTTGACGCCGGAAACGACGACCTTGCCATCCTTCGGCATCGACTGGGTGACCTGGCCGGTCTTGCCCTTGTCCTTGCCCGACAGGACGATCACGGTGTCGCCCTTCTTGATCTTCGCAGCAGCCATTACAGCACCTCAGGGGCGAGCGAGATGATCTTCATGAAGCCCTTCGAGCGCAGCTCGCGGACCACCGGGCCAAAGATACGGGTGCCGATCGGCTCCTCGTTCTTGTTGACCAGCACCGCGGCGTTGCCGTCGAAGCGGATCACCGAACCGTCGGTGCGACGGATGTCCTTGGCGGTGCGAACGATGACGGCGCGGTGCACGTCACCCTTCTTCACGCGGCCGCGCGGAGCGGCTTCCTTGATGCTGACGACGATGACGTCGCCGACACCGGCCGTGCGGCGCTTCGAGCCGCCCAGCACCTTGATGCACTGCACCCGCTTCGCGCCGCTGTTGTCAGCGACGTCGAGGTTGGATTGCATCTGAATCATGGATGCGATTCCTTGTCCATGGGGCCGATTCCGACCGGACCCCGCCTGCTAAAAATGAACCCCCGGCTGCGGGATACCGCGCCGGGGGGAGCGGCCCATTAACCGCCCCATAGCGAAAAGGCAAGCCTTCCCGCGAATGTTCGTCACATCCGGGTCCGACCCCGGAATTGCTTGGGGTGGCAACGCCGAAGCGCCCCACCCCTGCAAAGGCTTACGCCTCGGCTGCGACTTCCGCCGGCGTCGCGTGGGTGTTCACCCGCTCGATCACCTTCCAGGTCTTCAGCTTCGAGATCGGCGCGGTCTCTTCGATGCGCACGGTCTCGCCTTCGCGATACTCATTGCCCTCGTCATGGGCATGGTACTTCTTCGAACGGCGGATGATCTTGCCGTAGAGGGGGTGCTTCACCTTCCGCTCTACCTTGACCACCACCGTCTTGTCGGTCTTGTCCGAGACGATCATCCCGGTCAGCACGCGCTTCGGCATGTCTCTCGTCCTTACTTGTCGGACGAGCGCGAACGCTCGCCCTGCAGCGTCTTGATCCGCGCGATGTCGCGACGGACTTCCTTCACGCGGGTCGGCTTTTCCAGCTGGCTGGTCGCCGCCTGGAAGCGGAGGTTGAACGCCTCACGCTTCAGGCTCGACAGTTCCTCGACCAGCTGGTCGTCGCTCTTGGCGCGAAGATCGGTTGCCTTCGTCATTTTCAACCCTCCAGGTGCGAGGTGTCGCCCAGACGGGCAACGACCTTGACCGCGATCGGCAGCTTCATCGCGGCGCGCGAGAACGCCTCCGCGGCGAGCGGGCCGGGCACGCCGTCCAGTTCGAACAGGATCCGACCCGGCTTGACGCGGGCGACCCAGAATTCGGGCGAGCCCTTGCCCGAGCCCATGCGGACTTCGGCCGGCTTCGACGACACCGGCAGATCCGGGAAGATCCGGATCCACAAGCGGCCCTGGCGCTTGATGTGACGCGTGATCGCGCGGCGGGCCGCTTCGATCTGGCGGGCGGTGATCCGCTCCGGCTCCATCGCCTTCAGGCCGTACGACCCGAAGTTCAGCGACGTACCGCCCTTGGCATCGCCATGGATGCGGCCCTTGAAGGCCTTGCGGAACTTGGTGCGCTTTGGTTGCAGCATCTCAAATTATCCTTAGCGGCGGTGATCGTCGCGCGCGGGGCGCACGCCGGAGGTCTGGGCCTCCATCATCAGCCGGTCCTGCGCCATCGGGTCGTGGCCGAGGATCTCACCCTTGAAGATCCAGACCTTGACGCCGCAGACGCCATACGCGGTGTGCGCTTCGGCCTCGGCATAGTCGAGGTTCGCGCGCAGCGTGTGCAGCGGAACGCGACCTTCGCGATAGCCTTCCGAACGGGCGATTTCCGCACCGCCCAGACGACCGCCGCAAGCGACGCGGATGCCGTCGGCACCCAGGCGCATCGCCGACTGCACCGCACGCTTCATGGCGCGGCGGAAGGCGATACGACGCTCGAGCTGGTCGGCAATGCCCTGCGCGACGAGCTTCGCGTCGATTTCCGGCTTGCGGATTTCAACGATGTTCAGCGACACGTCCGAGCCCGTCATCGTGCCCAGCTTCTTGCGAAGCTTTTCGATGTCGGTGCCCTTCTTGCCGATGATCACGCCCGGACGGGCTGCGAAGATCGAGATGCGGCACAGCTTGGCCGGACGCTCGATGACCACCTTGGAGATCGCGGCCTGCGGCAGCGTCTTCATGATGTACTGGCGGATCTTCAGATCCTCCAGCAGCAGACGGCCATAGTCGGCGCCTTCGGCATACCAACGGCTGTCCCAGGTGCGGTTGATCTGCAGACGCAGACCGATGGGATTGGACTTGTGACCCATTACGCTTCCTCCACCTCGGACACGACGATGCGCACGCGGCTGAACGGCTTCAGGATGCGCGTCGACTTGCCGCGACCGCGGGTCGCAAAACGCTTCATCGTGATCGACTTGCCGACCGAGGCTTCCTTGACGACGAGCGCGTCGACGTCGAGGTTGTGGTTGTTTTCCGCGTTCGCGATCGCCGAAGCGAGGCACTTGCGGACGTCGACCGCCATCGCCTTCTTCGAGAAGGCGAGGATGTTCATCGCGTCACCGGCCTTGCGGTTGCGGATGAGCGCGGCGACGAGGTTCAGCTTCTGCGCCGAGCCGCGGACCTGGGTCGCGACCGCCAGAGCTTCCTTGTCACCAACGCGGCGGGGTGCTGCCTGCTTGCTCATCAGCGCTTGCCCTTCTTGTCGGCGGCGTGGCCGGGGAAGAAGCGCGTCGGAGCGAACTCGCCGAGCTTCATGCCCACCATGTCTTCGTTGACCGAAACCGGCACGAACTTGCGGCCGTTATAGACGTTGAACGTCAGGCCGACGAACTGCGGGAGAATGGTCGAGCGGCGCGACCAGGTCTTGATCGGGCCGGCACGGGTGCCGGCGTCCTGCGCCACTTCTGCCTTCTTCAGCAGGTTGAGGTCCACGAACGGACCCTTCCATACGGAACGAGCCATCGCTTAGCCCTTCTTCTTCGCGTGACGGCTACGGATGATCATCTTGTCCGTCGCCTTGTTGTGCCGCGTGCGCGCGCCCTTGGTCGGCTTGCCCCACGGGGTGACCGGGTGACGGCCGCCCGAGGTCCGGCCTTCACCACCGCCGTGCGGGTGGTCGACCGGGTTCTTGGCGACGCCGCGGGTAAGCGGACGATGGCCGAGCCAGCGGTTGCGACCGGCTTTGCCCAGGTTCTGGTTCTGGTTGTCGGGGTTCGACACCGCACCGATCGTCGCCATGCAGGCGGCGTGGATGTAGCGCTGTTCACCCGAGTTCAGACGAACGATGACCATGCCCTTGTCGCGGCCGACGACCTGCACGTACGTGCCGGCCGAACGAGCGATCTGACCGCCCTTGCCCGGCTTCATCTCGATGTTGTGGACGATCGTGCCGACCGGCACCTGGCCCAGTTCCATCGCGTTGCCCGGCTTCACGTCGGTCTTCTTGCCCGCGATCACCTTGTCGCCGACGTTCAGACGCTGCGGCGCGATGATGTAGGCGACGCGGTCCTTGCCCGCTTCGTCCGCACCATAGTTGATCAGCGCGATGAAGGCGGTGCGGTTGGGATCATATTCGATCCGCTCCACGGTGCCCTCGACGTCCCACAGGCGACGCTTGAAGTCGATGATGCGGTAGCGCTGCTTGTGACCGCCGGCGATGCCGCGCGAGGTCACATGGCCCTTGTTGTTGCGACCGCCGGTCTTGGTCTTGCCTTCGGTCAACGA
Organism: Sphingomonas sp. ABOLH; assembly: GCF_003951715.1. Classification (NCBI taxonomy): domain Bacteria; kingdom Pseudomonadati; phylum Pseudomonadota; class Alphaproteobacteria; order Sphingomonadales; family Sphingomonadaceae; genus Sphingomonas; species Sphingomonas sp. ABOLH. The sequence continues at coordinate 138,135 of NZ_QQWV01000003.1, forward strand.
CTTGACCGGACGGCCCTTGTACAGCGCCGAACGGTCGATCAGGACCAGGCCACGCTGCGACGGCGTGGTCGGATTATATTGCTTGAGTGCCATGTTACTTGGCCCCCTCGGTAATGTCGATCGACTGGCCTTCGGCCAGCGTCACGATCGCCTTCTTGAAGTCCGAGCGAGTGTAGGGCGCGCCCTTCCACTTCTTGGTCTTGCCCTTGGTCACGATCGTGTTCACGCCGGTGACGGTGACGTTGAACAGCGCTTCGACCGCTGCCTTGATCTCCGGCTTCGACGCCTTGTTCGCGACCTTGAAGACGACCGCGTTATGCTCGGAGAGCATCGTCGCCTTTTCGGTGATGTGCGGCGCGAGCACCACGTCATAGTGACGGATGTCGATCGCCTGCTGCTGCTTAGCCATTGAAGCGGGCCTCCAGCTTTTCGACGGCGGCGCGGGTCAGTACCAGCGTGTCGTGCTTCAGGATGTCATAGACGTTGGCGCCACCGGCCGGCAGGACATTGACCTGACGGAGGTTGCGCGCGGCCAGCGCGAAGGTGGTTTCCACGGCGTCGCCGTCGATGACCAGCGCGGTCTTGCCGAAGCCCAGCTTCGACAGGTTGCCGGTCAGCGCCTTGGTCTTGCCGTCCTCGACGGTCAGGCCGTCCAGGACCACCAGCGAACCCGCCTTGGCATGGCTCGACAGCGCCATCTTCAGACCCAGTGCACGAACCTTCTTGTTCAGGCCCGGGTTGAAGTCGCGGACGCGGGCACCGTGCGCCTTACCACCGCCGATGAACACCGGCGCGCGACGATCGCCGTGACGGGCGACACCGCCGCCCTTCTGGCGACCCAGCTTCTTGCCCGAACGCGCGACATCGGCGCGCTCGCGGGTGCCGCGGGCGGTGCCGCGACGCTTTTCGAGCTGCCAGGTCACGACCCGGTGCAGGATGTCCGCACGCGGATCGAGGCCGAACACCTCGTCGTTCAGCTCGATATCGCCGCTTTCGACGGCGTCGAGGGTCTGTACCTTGACCTTCATGATCAGCCCTCCTGGCCGTCGGTCGCTGCCGGTGCGGCCGCGTCGTTGCTGTTGGCGCTCTTCAGGCCCGCGGGATACGGCGCGTCGGCATGGCGCGCGACCTTCACCGCGTCCTTGACCGTCAGCCAGCTACCCTTGTGGCCGGGGACCGAACCCTTGATGAAGATCAGCCCGCGTTCGACGTCGGTCGATACGACCTGCAGATTCTGCTGCGTGCGGTTACGGTCGCCCATGTGGCCGGCCATCTTCTTGTTCTTGAAGACCTTGCCCGGATCCTGACGCTGACCGGTCGAACCGTGCGAACGGTGCGATACCGACACGCCGTGCGTGGCGCGCAGACCACCGAAGCCCCAACGCTTCATGGCGCCCGCAAAGCCCTTGCCCTGCGTACGGCCCGAAACGTCGACCAGCTGGCCGGCGACATAGTGATCGGCACCGATGGTGGCACCGACATCCAGCAGCGCATCGTCCGCCACGCGGAACTCGACCACGCGCGCCTTCGGGGTCACTTCGGCCTTGCCGAAATGGCCACGTTGCGGCTTGGCGACGTTCTTCGCCTTGGCGGTGCCGGCGCCGAGCTGCACCGCGACGTAACCGTCACGATCCTTCTCACGACGGGCGACGACCTGCACGTCCTCCAGCTGCAGGACGGTGACGGGCACGTGGCGCCCATCGTCCTGGAACAACCGGGTCATTCCCATTTTCTTCGCGATCACGCCAGTGCGCATGACCCACTCCTCCAACAGAGGCTCGTCTTGACGACGAGCTTGCCTAACGAAAAAGGCCCCGGTGCGCGGTCACCCGCCTCCGAAGCCCCAGCCCTTGCGATCTGCACGCCCCCGCCAGGGCCAGACATCGCCGATATTCCCCCACCGAAGGGCTGCATCGACGATAGCGGGGACGCGGACAACGGCACTTCGTCCGCAGACTTCGTGCCGTTCGGTATCCCTATGGTTGCTTTCCCGGCTTCGACCGCCTTTGTTCAGAACGAACCGGCGGGAAGCGAAAGCGCGACGCAGGGCGGAATCACCCTACGTCGCGGCAAGCGGCTATTACGCCAGCTTGATCTCTACGTCCACCCCTGCCGCGAGGTCGAGCTTCATGAGCGCGTCGACGGTCTGCGGGGTCGGCTGCACGATGTCGAGCAGACGCTTGTAGGTCCGGGTCTCGAACTGCTCGCGCGACTTCTTGTCGATGTGCGGGCCGCGGTTGACCGTGAACTTGTCGATGTGCGTGGGCAGCGGAATCGGTCCACGGATCAGGGCGCCGGTGCGACGGGCGGTGTCGGCGATGTCGCCGGCAGCCTGGTCGAGCACGCGATGGTCGAACGCCTTCAGGCGAATACGGATATTGTTGTCCATGGTCCTACCGATGCGAAAGAGCGGGCCGTTGGGACGGCTCTTGATTAACAACGAATGGCTTAGTGAGCACCCCAGCTACAAGCGAGGCGCCCTCATAAAATAGCAAATGGCGGCCCCCGTCTCCGGGGACCGCCACCTGTTCGAGTCGCTATATTACTTGTCGATGCCGCTGACAACCCCTGCGCCGACGGTACGACCGCCTTCACGGATGGTGAAGCGCTGGCCGACGTCCATGGCGATCGGAGCGATCAGCTTCACGCCCAGCGCGACTTCGTCGCCCGGCATGACCATTTCGGTGCCTTCCGGCAGTTCGATGGTGCCGGTCACGTCGGTCGTGCGGAAGTAGAACTGCGGACGATAGTTGGCGAAGAACGGCGTGTGACGGCCACCTTCGTCCTTCGACAGCACGTACACCGACGACTGGAAGTCGGTGTGCGGCGTGATCGAGCCCGGCTTCGCCAGAACCTGACCACGCTCCACTTCGTCACGGGCGACGCCGCGGATCAGCGCGCCGATGTTGTCGCCGGCCTGGCCCTGATCGAGCAGCTTGCGGAACATTTCGACGCCGGTCACGACGGTCTTGCGGACCGATTCGTGGATGCCGACGATTTCGACTTCTTCGCCGACCTTCACAACGCCGGTTTCGACGCGGCCGGTGACCACGGTGCCGCGACCCGAGATCGAGAACACGTCTTCGATCGGCATCATGAACGGCTTGTCCAGCGGACGTTCCGGCTGCGGGATCGACTCGTCGACGGCCTTCATCAGCTCGAGGATCGCGTCCTGGCCGAGCTTCTGGTCCGAACCCGACAGGGCGCAGGTGGCCGAGCCACGGATGATCGGAATGTTGTCGCCGTCGAATTCACGCTTCGACAGCTCTTCGCGGATTTCCATTTCGACGAGTTCGAGGATTTCCTCGTCGTCGACCAGGTCGACCTTGTTCAGGAAGACGACCATGGTGGGAACGCCGACCTGCTTGGCGAGCAGGATGTGCTCCTTGGTCTGCGGCATCGGGCCGTCGGTGGCCGACACGACCAGGATCGCGCCGTCCATCTGCGCCGCGCCGGTGATCATGTTCTTCACATAGTCGGCGTGACCCGGGCAGTCGACGTGCGCATAGTGGCGGTTGGCGGTCTCATACTCGACGTGCGCGGTCGAGATGGTGATGCCGCGCTCGCGCTCTTCCGGAGCCTTGTCGATGTTGGCGAAGTCGACGGCGACGCCGCCCATCGTGTCCGCCAGCACCTTGGTGATCGCGGCCGTCAGCGAGGTCTTGCCGTGGTCGACGTGGCCGATGGTGCCGATGTTCAGGTGCGGCTTGTTCCGCTCGAATTTTGCCTTTGCCATTTTCCTACCTTCTGATTCGAATTCGGTGCCGCATCAGGGGCCACGCGAACGCGGCCCTTTAGCGGGTGTTGTTTCGTAATGCCAGCCCCCGAACCGGGGAGAGGACGACGAAGTAAATTCGCCGTCGGTCGGAGCGGTCGTGGGACCGCTCCGCCGGCCGGCCTTTCGGCGTCTCGGAGCTAAGCTGGCTTAGCCCCGTGCGCCTCAGGCCATCTTCGCCTTGACCTCATCCGCGACGTTCTGCGGCACTTCGTCATAGTGCGAGAACTGCATCGAGTATTGCGCGCGGCCCTGCGTGAACGAGCGGAGCTGGTTCACATAGCCGAACATGTTGGCGAGCGGGACCATCGCTTCGACGGTCTGCGCGTTGCCGCGGCTGTCGGTGCCCTGGATCTGGCCACGACGGCTGTTCATGTCGCCGATGACGTCGCCCAGATAGTCTTCCGGGGTCACGACCTCGACCTTCATGATCGGCTCGAGCAGCTTGATGCCGGCCTTCTGGGCCGCTTCGCGCATCGCGCCGCGGGCGCAGATTTCGAACGCCAGCGCCGACGAGTCGACGTCGTGATACTTGCCGTCGATCAGGTGCACTTCGAAGTCGATGATCGGGAAGCCGATCAGCGAACCGGTCTGTGCCGTCTCGCGCATGCCCTTTTCCACCGACGGGATATATTCGCGCGGGATGTTGCCGCCCTTGATCTCGTCGAAGAACTGGTAGCCCGAACCACGCTCGCCGGGAACGACCTTGACCTTCACTTCGCCGAACTGGCCCGAACCACCCGACTGCTTCTTGTGGGTGTAGGTCAGCTCGACCGGCTTGGCGAGATATTCGCGATACGCCACCTGCGGCGCACCGACATTCGCTTCCACCTTGAATTCGCGCTTCATGCGATCGACGAGGATTTCGAGGTGGAGTTCACCCATGCCCTTGATGATCGTCTGGCCCGATTCATGGTCGGTCGACACGCGGAACGAGGGGTCCTCGGCAGCCAGGCGGTTGAGCGCGATGCCCATCTTTTCCTGGTCGGCCTTGGTCTTCGGCTCCACCGACAGCTCGATCACGGGTTCCGGGAACTCCATGCGTTCCAGGATGATCGGGTTCGCCGGATCGCACAGCGTGTCGCCGGTCGTCGTTTCCTTCAGGCCCGCGATGGCGACGATGTCGCCCGCACGCGCCTCGTCGATGTCCTCACGCGAGTTCGCGTGCATGAGGAGCATACGGCCGATCTTTTCCTTCTTGTCCTTCACCGAGTTCAGGTACGAACCCTTGGTGAGGGTGCCCGAATAGATGCGGGCGAAGGTCAGCGAGCCGACGAACGGGTCGTTCATGATCTTGAACGCCAGCAGCGACAGCGGCGCGGTGTCCGACGCCGGACGCGAATCCGGGGTCTCGCCGTCGAGCTTCACGCCCTGCACGTCCGGAATGTCCAGCGGCGACGGCAGATAGTCGACGACGGCGTCGAGCAGCGGCTGCACGCCCTTGTTCTTGAACGCCGAACCGCACACGATCGGCACGAAGTTCATCGCCAGCGTCCCCTTGCGGATCAGCTTCTTCAGATCGGCGACCGACGGCTCGTTGCCTTCGAGATAGGCTTCCATCAGGTCGTCGTCCTGCTCGACGGCCATTTCGATCAGGTCGCTGCGATACTTCGCAGCCTTTTCCTTCATGTCTTCCGGAATGTCCTGATATTCGAACTTCGCGCCCAGCGACTCTTCGAGCCAGATGATCGCGCGGTTCTCGACCAGGTCGACCAGGCCCTTGAAGCCGCCTTCGATACCGATCGGGAGATACAGGACCGCCGGACGCGCACCCAGACGCTCGATGATCGAATCGACGCAGAAATAGAAGTCGGCGCCGGTGCGGTCGAGCTTGTTGACGAAGCACATGCGCGGCACGCCGTACTTGTCGGCCTGACGCCACACGGTTTCCGACTGCGGCTCGACGCCGGCAACGCCGTCGAAACAGGCGACCGCACCGTCGAGCACGCGCAGCGAACGCTCGACTTCGATGGTGAAGTCGACGTGGCCGGGGGTGTCGATGATGTTGATCAGGTGCTCTTCACCCTTGCCCTCTTCCGCACGCCACTTGCAGGTGGTTGCCGCCGAGGTGATGGTGATGCCGCGTTCCTGCTCCTGCTCCATCCAGTCCATGGTGGCGGTGCCTTCGTGCACTTCGCCGATCTTGTAGGACTTGCCGGTGTAGTAAAGAATACGCTCGGTGGTGGTCGTCTTGCCGGCGTCGATGTGCGCCATGATGCCGATGTTACGATACCGTTCGAGCGGATGGCTGCGGGCCATGATCGTGCTTCCTTAGCAATGTGGGGAGCGAGGCATGACGCCCGCTCCCCACGATATAGGCGGTTAGTTCAGCGGTGAAAAGCCACCGCCTTCGCTTACCAGCGGTAGTGCGAGAAGGCGCGGTTCGCTTCCGCCATGCGGTGCGTGTCTTCGCGCTTCTTGACGGCGTTGCCGCGGTTGTTGGCAGCGTCCATCAGCTCACCCGACAGGCGCGCCGACATGGTGTTCTCGCTGCGGTTGCGGGCCGAAGCGATCAGCCAGCGGATGGCGAGTGCCTGGGCGCGTTCGAAGCGGACTTCGACCGGGACCTGGTAGGTCGCACCACCGACGCGGCGCGAACGCACTTCGATGTTCGGCTTCACGTTGTTCAGCGCATCGTGGAACACGCCCAGCGGATCGCGCTTCGCACGGGCTTCGACGGTTTCGAATGCCGAATAGACGATGCCTTCGGCGACGGACTTCTTGCCGTCCAGCATCACCGAATTCATGAACTTGGTCAGAACCTCATCCCCGTATACGGGATCAGGCAGGATTTCCCGCTTTTCGGGACGACGACGACGAGCCATCAGATATTCCTTCAATCTTCAGCCGGTTCCCGAACCTGTCGGGGGCTTACTGGGGGTAGATGGACCTCAGGCCGCGCAGAAGCTGCGCGGCACGGGATCACTTCGGACGCTTGGCGCCGTACTTCGAACGCGACTGGCGGCGATCCTTGACACCCTGCGTATCGAGCACGCCGCGCAGGACGTGGTAGCGAACGCCGGGAAGATCGCGCACACGACCGCCGCGGATCAGCACGACCGAGTGCTCCTGGAGGTTGTGGCCTTCACCCGGAATGTAGCTGATGACTTCGCGGCTGTTGGTCAGGCGGACCTTGGCCACCTTGCGCAGCGCCGAGTTCGGCTTCTTCGGGGTCGTCGTGTAGACGCGGGTGCAGACACCGCGCTTCTGCGGGTTCTGGTCCATCGCAGGGACCTTCGACTTGGCCTTCTGCGGTTCGCGGCCCTTGCGGACCAGCTGGTTGATCGTCGGCATGAAGCCCTTCACCTTATCTTGCGGTTACTTTGCCGGAGCCGTTCCTGTCAGAAATGCGCAAAGGCCACGTGGGCGCAAACCCTCGGGGCCGATGTCTCCAGCAATGTTCAGCTCTTTGAACCCACATGCAGGCCAGTGACGGCTACGACGCCGACCCAGCGGGACGCGCGGCCTATACCGATCCGCCCCCGCGCGGTCAATGGTGCTGGGCGGACACCCGAATGCCAAACGGACGGCAAGGCCCCTGCCCTGCCGTCCGCCGTCACAGCATTCCGATCGCCGGGCGATCAGTTCATGCTGTTGCCCATCGTCGCGTTCATCGCGTCGGGCGTGTTGCCCATCATCGCGTCGCCGGCGGTCGTGACCGAATTGGCTTCGGTCTCCATCGGATTGATCGCGATCATCTCGTTGCCGACCTCGCCGTCGTTGCGGAAGGCGGCATTGGCATAGACGTCGTTCGACACGACGTTCGCATCGTTGGTCGTCACGATTTCCTGTCCGCCGCACGCGCCGAGCAGCGCGACGAGTGGCAGGGCGGCAGCGGCGGCGAAACGGGTCATCGGTTTGTCTCCAGCGGTTCGGCGGTCCAACGTCGCGCGGTGCCGTCGCGTTCCGGTCCGTCAGCGCGCCGAGAAGCCGGTATCGATCGCAAAGCCGACCCACATCGCCGCCAGCACCGCATGCGACGCGACGAAGAACAGGAAGCGCGGCCGCACCCGGCCGTCGATATGCGCGATGCTGTGCCCGGCGCGCAGCGCGACATAGACCCAGGCGAGCGAAACCTGCGCCAGCGTCGCGAGCCCCGTGATCAGCAGCAGCGGGACCAGCGCGAAATAGAGGACCGGCATCTCGAACAGGTTGGCGAGATTGGCGGCGGGCCGTTCGACCGGGCGGAAATAGGCGCGACTCGCCTCGCTGTCGACTAAGTCGGTCGCGCGGGGCCGCTGCCGCCGCATATGGCCGAAGCGCGCCTGTACCAGCGTCAGGCTGACCAGAAAGATCAGCGCGACGAGCGCGAAGCTCGGCCACAGGATCGCCCGCGTCATCATCGTCATCACCCCCATTTGCCCGGCCCGCCGCACAACCTATACCGATGCGACCTGTTGCGCCAACGGAGCGATGCGATGCCCCCTGCCCTGCCGATCGACGGGAGCTGCCGCTGTGGCCGGGTGCACCTCCACATCGATGCCGCGCCGATGATGACGATGGCGTGCCATTGCCGCGGATGCCAGCGCATGTCCGGCAGCGCCTTCTCGTTGACGCTCGCGGTGCCGAGCGCCGCGCTGACCGTCACCGGCGATACCGTCATCGGCGGGCTGCATGGCGAACAGGTCCGCCACCATCATTGCGACCATTGCAAGGGCTGGCTGTTCACCCGCATCGAACCCGATCCCGGCTTCACCAATGTTCGTGTCGGCGTACTCGACCGGCCGGAAGCGTTCGCGCCGTTCATCGACACCTGCGTTGCCGAGGCGCTGCCCTGGGCGACGACGCCCGCGCGCCACCGCTATCCGGGCTTTCCGCCGCCCGAGGCGTTCGGCCCGCTGCTGGCGGAATATGCCGCGATGCGGACGGACTGACGCGGCGCTTCCGCCCGGCGGCGAGCGGCGATAGAAGCCGCTCCATGCGTATCCTGTTCGCCCTGTTGCTGATGGCGCTCGCGCCCGCCGCCCACGCCCAGTCCGCCACCCGCGCCGCGCCGGGCTATGTCCGGGTGAAGATCGACACCAATGTCGGGTCGATCATCGTCGCGCTGGACGTCAAACGCGCGCCGGCGACGTCGAAGAACTTCCTCGCCTATGTCGATGACGGTCGGTTCGACGATACCGACTTCTACCGTTCGGCGCGGCGCAAGGCCGATCCGAAGCTGGGCTTCATCCAGGGTGGCATCCGCACCGATGCCCGCCGCATCCTGCCGCCCTTTCCGCACGAACGGACCGACCGCACCGGCGTGAAACATGTCGACGGCGCGATCTCGATGGCGCGGCGCCCCGAGGCCAATTCGGCGGGCGGCAATTTCGTGCTGCTGGTCGGCGCGATGCCCAGCATGGACGCGAAGGACGACTTCGCCGGCTATGCCGCGTTCGGCCGGGTCGTCGGCGGCATGGACGTGGTCAAGCGCATCCTCGCCAGGCCGACCGGCGGCGGATCGGACGCGATGAAGGGGCAGATGATCCTCGACCCCATCCGCATCCTGCGCGCCCGGCGACTGGACGGAAAGCCGCAGCCGACCGGCCAGCCGAAGGTGTGGCTGATCGGCGTGCGGCGGTAGTTGGACCGACGCCCGTTGCAAATCGTCGCCCCAGCGAAGGCTGGGGCCTCCCGCGGCGAGGCGCGCGCGCCTTTACCGGGAGATTCCAGCCTTCGCTGGAATGACGTACTGGTCGATACTCACCCCGCCGCCTGCATCTCCGCCATCGCCGCATCGTCCAGCTCGCTCGCCCGGACATGCGCCGGACGGTCGGCCAGCCGGGCGGCATAGGCCAGGAACGCATCGCGCTTCGGCAGCGTACCGAACTGCGTCCCCCACATCACCTGCGACCCGACATAGACATCGGCGGCGGTGAAGCGGTCGCCCGCGATATAGGGGTGCGCCGACACCGCCGCCTCCAGCACGTCGACCACCCGGTCGTAATCGCCATAGCCGACCATCCGCTGCTGATCGTCGGTTGGCACGACGCCCAGCGAGCGGTTGGTGACCGCCTGCTCGACCGGCCCCGCCGCGAAGAACAGCCAGCGATAATAATCGGCATGTTCGCCCGCGACCGGTGCAAGACCGGCGTCGGGAAAGGCATCGGCAAGATAGGCGCAGATCGCGGCACATTCGGTGACGACATGACCGTCATGGACGATCGCCGGCACCTTCCCCATCGGGTTGATTGCCAGATAGGCGTCGGCCTTCATCGTCCCGCCATAGCCGAGCATCTCGACATCATAGTCCGCGCCAACCTCCTCCACCATCCAGCGCGCGATCCGCCCGCGCGACATCGGGTTGGTGTACAGCGTCAGTCCGGCCATGGGGCATCTCCTCCAAATCATTGGAACGAAGGTGGAACATCTACCTATTTGGCGTCAAGCTCGTGACGCAGAAAGGCGATGGTCCGATCCCAGGCCAGTTTCGCCGCAGCAGCATCGTAGCGCATCGCAGAGGTGTCGTTGTTGAACGCATGGTCGACCCCGGGATAGACATGCGTCGTCGCGGTCTTGCCGGCCTTGCGCAGCGCCTCGCCCCACGGGATCGCCGTCGCATTCACCCGCGCATCCTTCTCCGCCAGCTGCAGCATCATCGCCGCGCGCACCTTCGGCGCTTCGGCCGGATCGGGGGCCGGCCCGTAATAGCTGACTCCGGCCGACAGCAGCGGATCGGCCACCGCCAGCCGGTTGACGAACGCCCCGCCCCAGCAAAATCCGACCGCGCCGGTCTTCAGTCCCCGGCGCTCACCCCGCGCCTTGGCGAGATACGCCCTCGCCTGCGCGAGCGCGACGTCATAATCGATCGTGCCGATCATCGCGCGGGCCTTGTCCTCGTCGGCTGGCGTGCCGCCCTGCGGCGCGAGCAGATCGGGGGCAATCACCCGGAAGCCGGCCAGCGCGACCCGTCGCGCGACATCCTCGATATGGGCGTTGAGCCCGCGATTTTCGTGGATGACCAGCACCAGCGGCAGCTTGCCGCCGCCCTTGGGCGCTGCGAAATAGGCGGTGGCGGGATGCCCCGCCTCGGTCCCGCTCGCCTTCGCGACATCGAGCCGGCCGTCACTCGCCGCGACCTGCTGCGCGGCGGCGGGCGACGCGGCGATGCCGGCGATCAGCGCCTCGGCGGCGGCCGCCGATCCGGCGAGTGCGACCATCTGCGCCATGAAGGTGCGGCGGTCGTGATGCTCATGGGTGAAGGCGTCGTACAGCGCGATGGCGCGGGCGTTCAGGTCGTCGGACATGGGCATGGCACTCCGCTTCGGAAGGGTGCAGCCTAAGCCATTGCCGCCGATACGCAAACGGCCCGGCCATCGCGGGATGGCTGGGCCGGCAATGCCTTCGGGTGAAGCGTATCAGCGCTTGAACGGGTCGAAGAAGCTCGACGGCTCGGCCGATTCGCCGCGCTCGGCCAGTTCGGCGTCGCGCGCCGCCTGGGTCCGCTCGTTGCGCAGCTGTTCGATCAGCGCCTCGCGGTCCCCTTCCAGCCGTGTGTCGGTCGGTGCCTCGATGCCGGCGGCCTTCGCCGCCTTGCCGACCAGCGCGTCGAGCTCGCGCTGCGAACACAGGCCCAGCGTCACCGGGTCCTTCGGCGTGATGTTGGCGATGTTCCAATGCGTCCGGTCGCGGATCGCGGCGATGGTGGTGCGGGTCGTGCCGATCAGCTTGCCGATCGCGCCGTCGCTGATTTCCGGGTGGTTGCGGATGATCCAGGCGATGCCGTCCGGCTTGTCCTGCCGCTTGCTGACCGGGGTGTAGCGCGGCCCCTTGGTCCGGCGGACCTGCTCGGGACCCTTCTGCATCACCAGGCGGTAATCGGGGTTCTTCTGCCCCTTCTCGATCTCTTCCATCGTCAGTTCGTGCGCGCGCACCGGGTCGCGACCGGTCAGCTTGGTCGCGGCGGTGTCGTCGGCGATCGCCTGCACCTCGAGGACGTGCAGGCCGCAGAAATCGGCAATCTGCGGAAAGGACAAGGCGGTATTGTCGACCAGCCAGGAAGCGGTCGCGTGCGGCATCAGCGGCTGGGCCACGACGGGTCTCCGAAATAGAAAGGGCCGCCCAAACCGGGCGGCCACGTTGGGTCCGATGTAGTCCGGGCAGCCGAACTAGGCAAGACCGCCGTTCAGCGGGGGCACAGGTCGTACAACCGGACCCGCTGGGCACGCGTCATCCGGTCGCGCAGTTGCCATAGCTGCGCGCAATCCGCCTCGTGCTTCCTCTGGGCGGCACTCTTGGGCGGAACACCCCGCCGCAACCGCGCGGCGTCCCGCTCGGCGTGGCCGCGCATGGTGGCAGACAGCAACTGTCCCTGTGCGGTCACGACCGGGTCCATCTGTGCCGCCGCCGGAACTGCGCTCGCCATCGCAACCAGGCCGAGGATCGTTCGCATCACCACTCTCCCAAAGGAATGGCGATCGACTACCGCGGCCGACCCCGGCCCGCAGCAGCACCGCGTCGGACCGGTCTATTCTAGGGTCAGCACGATCTTCCCGACATGATCGCCCGCTTCCATCCGGCGATGCGCATCGGCGGCTTGTTCCAGCGGGAAAGTCCGGTCCATGACCGGGCGCAGCCGCCCTTCGGCGACGTGCGGCCACACCGTGCGCGACAATTCGTCGGCGACCATTTCCTTGAACGCCGCATCGCGCGGGCGCAGCGTCGATCCGGTCAGCGTCAGGCGGCGGCGCATGATATCCCATAGCGGCACCGTGGCGCTCGCCCCGCCCTGCACCGCGATCGAGACGTGGCGACCATCCTCGGCCAGGCACTTGATGTTGCGCGGCACATAGTCGCCGCCGACCATGTCGAGCACGACGCTGACGCCCTTCCCGCCGGTGATCTCCGCCACCCGCTCGACGAAATCCTCGGTGCGGTAGTTGATCGCATGTGCCGCCCCCAGATCGCGGGCGGCCTTCGCCTTCGCATCGCTGCCAACGGTGACGATGACGGTCAGCCCGAACAGCTTGCCGAGCAGGATCGCCATGGTGCCGATGCCGCTGGTGCCGCCATGGACCAGCACGCTGTCGCCCTCCGCCGCGTAGCCGCGCTCGAACAAGTTGGTCCACACGGTGAACAAGGTTTCGGGCAGCGCCGCCGCCTCGACCATCGACAGCCCGTCGGGCACCGGCAGGCACTGCCCGGCCGGCACCGCGACATACTCGGCATAGCCGCCGCCCGCGAGCAGCGCACAGACCGGCTGCCCCACCAGATGCGCGTCACCCTCGTCGCCGACCGCGACGACATGGCCTGCGACCTCCAGCCCGGGGATGCTCGGCGCGCCGGGCGGCGGGGCATAGCCGCCGGTGCGTTGCAGGACGTCGGGGCGATTGACGCCGGCCGCGGCCACCCGGATAAGCACCTCGCCGGGACCCGGCCGCGGGGTCGGGCGATCGACGACGACCAGCACCTCCGGACCTCCGGCTTCCGTCGGATCGATCGCACGCATCGCCGCTGGTACGTCCATAACGCTCATCCCCCTGTCTCCGGCGTTATTGACATCGCCAGCCGTAGGGTCAACGCTGCATCGTGATGGAACCCGACGAAAATGTTAACCATGTTCGTGGCAACCTGCTGGCCATGGTGCTCGCCGAGGATCTGGACCCGCTGTCGGTCGACGAACTGACGAAGCGTATCGCCGCGCTGGAGCGCGAGATCGAGCGATGCCGCGCGCGGATCGAGCGAGCCAATAGCCACCGTGCCAGCGCCGACGCGCTGTTCCGGTCATGAGATGTTCCGCCCCGCTTGATGCCGGGCGGCGGCATACCGACATTGGGGGAGACCCGGGATACCGGGACGCAGGGCCGGCGCGTTCTCGCCGGCCGACCGGAGTGAACTGAATGCCATCCTTCGCATCCGCACTGGAATCCACGCTGCACAAGGCGCTCGAGGCCGCATCCTCGCGCCGGCACGAATATGCGACGCTCGAACACCTCCTGTTCGCGCTGACCGACGATGTCGATGCGGCCAAGGTGATGACCGGCTGCGGCGTCGACCTCGACGAACTGCGCGCGACCGTCGCCCATTATCTCGACACCGAACTCGACACGTTCAAACTCGACGCCGCGACCGACCCCTCGCCGACCAGCAGCTTCCAGCGCGTCGTGCAGCGCGCGATCCTGCACGTGCAGTCGTCGGGCCGTGACGAAGTGACCGGTGCCAATGTGCTGGTCGCGATGTTCAGCGAGCGCGAGACCTATGCCGTCTATTTCCTGCAACAGCAGGATATGAGCCGCCTCGATGCCGTCAGCTTCATCAGCCACGGCGTCGGCAAGGGCGGATCGACCGCCACCGAAACCCCCGCGCCCAAGGGTGCCGAGGAAAAGGAAAGCCCCAAGGCTGCCGATAAGGGCAAGAACGAGAGCGCGCTCAAGCAGTTCTGCGTCGACCTGAACGAGAAGGCGAAGACCGGCAAGGTCGACCCGCTGATCGGCCGGTCGGCCGAGGTCGACCGCACCGTGCAGATTCTCTGCCGCCGTTCGAAGAACAACCCGCTCTATGTGGGCGACCCCGGCGTCGGCAAGACCGCCATCGCCGAAGGCCTCGCGCGCAAGATCGTCGAGGGCGACGTGCCCGAAGTGCTGCTGCCTGCGGTGATCTATTCGCTCGACATGGGCGCGCTGCTCGCCGGCACCCGCTATCGCGGCGATTTCGAGGAACGGCTGAAGCAGGTCGTGACCGAGCTGGAAAAACTGCCCCACGCGGTCCTCTTCATCGACGAAATTCACACCGTCATCGGCGCCGGCGCGACCAGCGGCGGGGCGATGGACGCGTCGAACCTGTTGAAGCCCGCGCTGTCGGGCGGACAGATTCGCTGTATCGGCTCGACGACCTACAAGGAGTTCCGCAACCACTTCGAAAAGGATCGCGCGCTGCTGCGCCGGTTCCAGAAGATCTACGTGAACGAACCCTCGGTCGAGGATACGATCAAGATCCTGACCGGCCTGCGCACGGCGTTCGAGGAGCATCACAAGGTCAAGTACACCCCCGATTCGATCAAGTCGGCGGTGGAATTGTCGGCGCGCTACATCAACGACCGCAAGCTGCCCGACAAGGCGATCGATGTGATCGACGAGGTCGGCGCGATGCAGATGCTGGTGCCGGCGCCCAAGCGGAAGAAGACGATCACCGCCAAGGAGATCGAGGCGGTCATCGCGACGATGGCCCGCATCCCGCCAAAGACCGTGTCGACCGACGATACCCGCGTGCTCGCCAATCTCGAACTCGACCTCAAGCGGGTGGTGTTCGGGCAGGACGACGCGATCAAGGCGCTGTCCTCGGCGATCAAGCTGTCGCGCGCCGGCCTGCGTGACCCCGACAAGCCGATCGGCAACTATCTCTTCACCGGCCCCACCGGCGTCGGCAAGACCGAGGTCGCGCGTCAGCTGTCGGAGATCATGGGCATTCCGCTCCAGCGCTTCGACATGTCCGAATATATGGAGCGCCATTCGGTCAGCCGGCTGATCGGTGCCCCTCCGGGCTATGTCGGCTATGACCAGGGCGGCCTGCTGACCGACGCGATCGACCAGCAGCCGCATTGCGTGCTGCTGCTCGACGAGATCGAGAAGGCGCATCCCGACCTGTTTAACATCCTGTTGCAGGTGATGGACAACGGCAAGCTGACCGACCACCACGGCAAGACCGTCGATTTCCGCAACGTCATCCTGATCATGACGACCAATGCGGGCGCATCGGACATGGCCAAGGAATCGATCGGCTTCGGCCAGATCGACCGCGAGGACGTGCAGGAGGAAGCGGTGAAGAAGCTCTTCACCCCCGAATTCCGCAACCGCCTCGATGCGATCGTGCCGTTCGGCTATCTGCCGCCGGAAGTCGTCGCGCGCGTCGTGGACAAGTTCATCCTCCAGCTCGAACTCCAGCTGGCCGATCGCGGCGTCCATATCCATCTGGACGACGAAGCGAAGACGTGGCTGACCGAGCGCGGCTATGACAAGCTCTACGGCGCACGGCCGATGGGCCGCCTGATCCAGGACAAGATCAAGCAGCCGCTGGCCGAGGAGCTGCTGTTCGGCAAGCTCGTCCATGGCGGCGAGGTGAAGGTCCGGTTGAAGGACAATGCCCTCGCCTTCGAAATGACCCCCGCCGCGCCCAAGAAACCGCGCAAGGGCGGCAAGACCAAGGCCGCCGCCGGCGCCTGACACGACTCCGCCCCGTAGAGCGATCTACGGGGCGGTTTTCGTTTAGATCCAATGACATGAACTCTACCCGTTTGTGCTGAGTAGGGGCTGAGCTTGTCGAAGACCCGTATCGAAGCATCTGTGGCAGTCCTTCGATACGCCCCTTCGCCAAGCTCCAGCGGCTACTCAGGACGAACGGCTATGCCTGAAGTCATCATGCTCTAAGGCCGGATGCCACCTGCTCGCGTCATCCCGGCGAAGGCTGGGGTCCTTCCTGCGTTAGCGCAAAACGATCGCCCACGATGACCCTTTCCTACAATTCGCGGCATCGTCATGATCGCTGGCGCTCTCTCCAACGGAACACGCCACGCCGCCGCCGAATGGCCAAGTCCACGCAACGCACGCACTGCGCACGAGTGTGAACTTAGTGAACTTTGAAACGCCTCTGTCCGGTAACTCCTTGTAATCATTACACGAAACCGTTCGGTTCGAGCAGCTTCGAGCTTGTCGAGAAGCGACCGTCGAGAACACGCCGTCCGGACCATAAGCTCGCCCGGATACTCCCGTCACTCCCACGCAGGCGGGAGTCCCGATGCGCCAGCGTCGCGAAGCCAGCCGAAACCTCGGCGTCTATGGACTTCCCGCCTGCGCGGGAATAACGAACACTCACGATTGTCGCTGAACGTCGATCGGTGCCAAGGACGGAGAGGTCACTCCGACCCCTGACGGTCGACATGGCATAACTCCCGCCCTCCTTGCCGCCGCATGCCCCGTCGCTCGCGCGGGTGACGACCAACCGACAACCCTTACCCCGCGCCACGCGCCACGCGCTCGACCGACCCGTCGATCCGTTCGACCTCCAGCGCGACGATCCGCCCGCCCTCCTCCACGAAGCGGAAGCGCGACAAAGGGTCACCTTCCGGCACCATGACATTCCCCTCGATCGGCACCAGCGGCGACGGCGCGCGTCCACCGCGGCTGCTGGTCAGCCGGTCGCCGCTGACGACCAGCCGCCGCTCGCCATAGCTTCCGGCATAGTCCGCCAGCGGATGCGCTGCCCGCACCGGCGTCGCCATGGCCCGGTAGAAGGCGGCCAGCCGCTCCGCCTCGCGCCGTTCGTCGCCGCCGGCCTTCGCCGCAATCGCGCTCATCGCCGCCGCCTGCGCCGCAGCCAGCGCCCGATCGACCGGCACGGCGATGGCGGGAGCAACCCCCACCGCTTCCCAATCCTTGCCGGTCTTCAGGCTGATCGCCCGCCCGCTCGATACGCTCAGCACATAGCTCTTGCCGATGGGCAGCAGGTCGTTGCGAAAGCCCGCCCCGGCGGTCCGCTCGCCGACCAGCGTACCGAAGCCCAGCGCCGATACATGGGTCGCGAACTCCTCCGCCGCCGATGCGGTGCCGCCGCTGGTCAGCACATAGAGCGGCTTGCCGGCCAGGCTGAACGGCGCCTTGGGCGCGGTGGTCGCCTCGCCCGGCTTGCCGCGCATCTCGAAGCGCATCAACGGCGTGCCGGCGGGCACGAAATAGCTGGCTAATGCCGCGACCGCTCCCGGCGACCCGCCGCCATTGCGGCGCAGATCGATGATGTACGCGTCGCCACCGCGCAGGAACTGCATCGCGCCGACGATCGCCGCCTCGGCCTCCGGCGTGCCCCAAGCGAACCCGTCATAGGCGACCATGCGGATATTGCCGGGCAGCACCTCCATCGCCCGGACGCCGCCATTCTGCCGCGCGATCATCCGTGCCATGGCCGGCGGCATCGCCGCGTCATCGTCGGGCAAAGGCTGACTGCCCAGCATTGCCGCCATGGTCGGGTCGTACCGGATGCCCAGATGCTTGTCGGCAGTAACCGTGCGCAGATCGGCATTGATCCGCTCGGCCAGCGCCTCACCCGACAGACCGCGATAATGCGCCGGCGAAGCCAGCGCCGCGCTCAGCCGGGCGGCGGTATCGGGCAGGACATAGCGTTCGCTGATCGCCTTCCGGGTCGCCGCGACGACGGCGGCGGGATCGTCGGCGGGCGCCTGCGCGACGGCGATGCCGGCCATGGCCAGCGACAATGATGAAGCAACGATCCAGCGACGCATAATTCCTCCCGGTGACGTTCCGTTTTATCGCTTGGCTGCCCTGCCCGATTTCGGCAAAGAACGGGGCGACATCGCCGAAAACCGGCAATGCGGCGGGGGCCTGGAACGGGAATGCGCGATCTGGATCGCTATGATCGCGAACTGCTCCACTGGCTGCAACGCGACGCGCTGCGCACCGCCGACGATCTCGCGCGCGACGTCGCCCTGTCGCCGTCCGCGATCACCCGGCGGGTGCGGCGGATGCGGGAGGACGGGACGATCGTCGCCGATGTCTCGATCGTGTCGGACCGGGTCGGTCCCTTCCTGTCGGCGCTCGTCGATATCCAGCTCGACCGCCACGCCCTGCCGCATATCGAGGCGCTGCTGCGGCGGCTGGATGCGGTGCCGGAGGTGCAGGCGATCCTCGAAGTGACCGGAACGTTCGACCTGACGCTGATGGTCGTGGTCGCGGACATGGCCGACTACAACCGCTTCGCCGATGCGATGCTGGCGGGCGATCCGGTCGTTCGCCGCTACGAAACCCGCTTCGTCAAGAAACGGCGCAAATGGTCGGCGGCACGCCCGCTCGACTGACCGGCGGCGGCGCGTCGCGCACCGCCGCCGCATCGGATTACTGGAGGACGACCGTGACGGCGCGACGGTTCTGCGCCCACGCCGCTTCGTCCGAACCCAGCGCCAGCGGGCGTTCCTTGCCATAGCTGATCGTCGTGATCCGCGACGGCGAAATGCCGCGCGTCGCCAGGTAGCTGCTCGCGGCATTGGCGCGACGATCGCCCAGCGCGAGGTTATATTCGCGGGTGCCGCGTTCGTCGGCATGCCCCTCGATCGTCACGCGGACATTGGGATAGCGCGTCAGCCACTGCGCCTGGCTGTCGAGGATCTGCCGCGCGGTCGCGTCGATATCGTACTGGTCGAGACCGAAATTGATCGTGTCGCTGGCGACCGACTGCTGGAAATCGGCGCGCGATCCCGGCACGACGCCATTGGCGCCGGTCCCGGTGCCCGTGCCGCCGGTGCCCGCATTCGGATCGACGGTCTGGCCCGGTGCGGGCGGCAGCACTTCGGGCCGCTTCTTGGCGCAGCCCGCCGTCGCCAGCAGCGCGCCTGCCACGATCAGCGTGGTGGAAAACTTGGTCATCGAAACCTCCCTTGGTCGTTTCGCTCCTCGCTACAATGCCCCTGTAGCGGATTGGTCCCCGTTGGTGAACGATCAGGGGCGCAGCGGCCCCCAGCTCGGGTCCGACCCGTCGAGCGCGGTCGGAATGCGGCGGATGTTCGCGCCGGTCAGGTCGACCGACCAGATCTGCGTCCGGCCCGACCCCTGCGCGCTGCGGAAGAAGGTGAGCACGCGGCCATTGGGCGACCAGCTCGGCCCTTCATCGCCCCAGGCGTCGGACAACAGCTTTTCGCCCCCGCCGCTGGGCGACATGATGCCGACGCGGAACGATCCGCCGCCCTGCCGGGTAAAGGCGATCAGGTCGCCGCGCGGGCTCCATACCGGCGTCGCATAGCGCCCGCCGCCAAAGCTGATCCGCTGCTGGTTCGACCCGTCGGCGTTCATCACATAGAGCTGCTGCGACCCCGACCGGTCGCTTTCGAACACGATCTTGGAGCCATCGGGCGAATAGCTGCCCCCGGTGTCGATCCCCGGCGCATTGGTCAGCCGCTGCGGACTGCCGCCCGATGCGGACACGCGGTAGATGTCGGTATTGCCCGCCTGCGCCATCGAGAACAGCACATAGCGGCCATCGGGCGAGAAGCGCGGCGCAAACGTCAGCGAGGCGTTCTGCACCAGCAACCGCTGCCGCCCGCTGTCGAGGTCGAGGACATAGATCGCCGGCCGCTCATTGGCGTAGCTCATATAGACGATCGACTGCTGGTTCGGCGCGAAACGCGGCGTCAGCACGATCGACTGGCCGTTGGTCAGGAAGCGGTGATTGGCCCCGTCCTGGTCCATGATCGCCAGCCGCTTGATGCGATTGCCCTTCGGCCCCGTCTCGCTGACATAGACGATGCGGCTGTCGAAATAGGCGCTCTCGCCCGACAGGCGGGTATAGACCGCATCGGCGCATTTGTGGGCAGCGCGGCGCCATTCGGCGGGCGCCACGTTGAACCCCTGCCGCGTCAGTTCGGTGCGCCCGAACGTGTCGTAGAGATAGCAGCCAATGGTCAGCGTGCCGTTACCCTCGGCGCGGACATAGCCCTGCACCAGCGCCTGCGCATTGCTCCACGCGGCATAGTCGGGCGCCTGCACCTGCGCCATCGCGATGGCGGGCAGCCCGGCCGGGCCGGCGGGCTTGAACAGCCCCGAATTGCGCAGGTCGTTGGCGACGATCTCCGCCAGCTGCCGCCCCAGCGCGTCGGTCGACCCGGCGGGGGTGGAGGCAATCTGCGGCGTCGGCATCACCGGCACCGCGATCGGCAGCGGTTCGGAAATGCCGCCCTCGATATCGACCTCGACCTGCGCGAAGGCGGCCGGTGCCGCCAGCAGGCTCGCGAGGACCGCGCCCAGTGCCATCGTCAGTTTACGCATACATCCCCTCCGGTCAGCCGGGCAGCTTGTAGTTGATGATGATGTCTTTCCACCCGCCTTCATACAGGTCGGCGGGCAATTCGTACGGCGCGCACTGCGTCAGCGCGGCGATCGCCAGTTCGGATACGCGCTGCGCATAGCGGCGATTCTCGTCGTCGATTCCCGTCTGCCCGCGCAGTTCGGGCCTGGCGGCAAAGGTCCCGTCCGACCGCATCTGCAACCGGATGCGCGACCGGATCTGGTTCGCGCCGGGGCCGGGGTTCGGAATCTTGTTGGCGCAGGGCTGCACCTGCCGCTGGATCGCGCTGGCGAGGCCGGCGACCGACTGCGCGCTGACCGCGGTGCCGCGCGGCGCCGGCGCCTTGCCCGGCGCGGGCGTGTCCGCGATGCCCTTCAGGAAATCATTGCCCAGACGCCCGCCGCGCGGACGCTGCGCCGTTGCCTGTGCATTATTCCCCTGTCCGCGCGTCGTCGCAGGCTTGGTCGCCGGTTTGGCGGGTGCTGGCGAAGGCTTGGCCGGGGCGGCCTTGGGCGGCGCCTTCGCAACCGCCGTCGGGCGGGCGGGCGCAGGTCGAGCCGGTTGCCGCGCCGGAGCCGGCTTGGGTTCGGGCTTCGGCGCCGGAGCGGGCTTCGGCGCCGGCTTGGGCACCGGTTTCGGTACGGGCTTGGGGGCCGGCGCCGGCTTGGGCGCAGGCCTGGGTTCCGGGCGTGGCGCCGGCTGCGACCGGGGCGCAGGCGCCGGCGGGGCGGGTTCGGGTTCCGGTGCGGCCTCCGGCTCGCTCACCGGTTCGCTCGGTGCCGCCTCCTCGGGCGCGCCGGTTTCCGGCGCCTGGCTGATCGCCGGCGCGTCGGTCTGTTCGGGCGCGCTCTGTTCGGCCGCAACCTCTTCGGCGAAGCTGACGTCCATCGGCTGGTTCTTCAACTTCACCGGGTTCGGCGTGGCGAGAAAGCCGACCGACAACAGGCCGAACAGGACGACATGTCCCGCAACCGCCGCGCCAAGCCCGATCTTCTCCGCCTTCTGCATGGGCTTACTGCGCCACGCTGATCAGCGACACGCGGTTCAACCCGGCGCGGTTGAGTTCGCCCAGCACCGCATTGACCCGGCCATAGTCGAGGCTGCGGTCGGCGCGCAGCATGACCTGCCGAGGCTCGGTCGCGCCGGCACCCGCCGCCGCGATCTTTTCCAGTTCGCCCGGCAGGTTGTCGGCGGACACTTCGACATCGTCGATATAGGTCCGCCCATCGGCATCCATCGACAGCGTCACCGGCTGCTGGGTCGGCTCGACCGCCTTGGCACGGCTGTCGGGCAGGTTTACCGGCACACCCGCGGTCATCAGCGGTGCGGTCACCATGAAGATGATCAGCAGCACCAGCATCACGTCGACCAGCGGCGTGACGTTGATCTCCGCCATCGGTGCCCGGCGCCCTTTTCCCTTTGCCGACGGCAGGTTGATGCCCATGGATCAGACGCCTTCGAGCTGGCGCGACAGCGTCGCGTGGAACGCATCGGCAAAGCGGTTCAGCCGCGCCTCGATCCGGTTCACGCGGTGGCTGAAGCGGTTATAGGCGATGACCGCCGGGATCGCTGCGAACAGGCCGATGGCGGTCGCGAACAACGCCTCGGCAATGCCCGGCGCGACCACCGCCAGCGAAGTGTTCTGTTCGGACGCGATCGCGGTGAACGACCGCATGATGCCCCACACCGTACCGAACAACCCGACGAACGGCGCGACCGATCCGACCGTCGCGAGGATGTTGAGCCGGTCGGCCAGCGTCTCGCTCTCATCCGCCACGCTCGACGCCATGGCGGTGGCAAGGCGTTCGCGGGTCCCCTCCCGATCGATCTGCTTCGACGCGGTCGAGCGGCGCCATTCACGCACACCCGACGAAAAGACGCGGGCGATGGCGGTGTCGCGCGATCCCTGCAACCGGTGGAACGCGTCGATATCCTCGGCCTGTTCGAACTCGGTTTCGAACCGGTCGATGTCGCGCCGCACCTTGCGGGCGCGGACCAGGAAGCCGACGATGATCGCCCAGGTCCAGATGCTCGCCGCCAGCAGCCCCAGCATCACCGCCTTCACCACCCAGTCGGCCTGAAGGAAGAGCGCGACCGGCGACATGGTCGCGGCGTCGGTGTTCACGAAAACGTCCATCATGCCCCTTTATCGGTTGCGACCAGCGCGGCGAAGGTGTCGATCCACGCCGCCGGCTGGCGACGCGGCCGTCCGCCGGGGGCCACGAACGCGACCTCCACCCGTGCCGACGCCAGTAGAAGATCGTCGCGGATGACTGTTTGCTGAATATCGACCGCCGCCGCGCGGACCCGTTCGACGGTGCTGACCACGACCAGCGCATCGTTCAGCCGTGCGGGCGCCCGCCAGTCGAGCTGCATTGACCGCACCGCATAGGCGCCCTCGCCCGCTTCATGCGCCGCGCGCTGGTCGATACCGGCGATCATCAGCATGTCGCTGCGCGCCCGTTCGAAATAGCGCAGATAGTTCGCATGATAGACGACGCCCGACAGGTCGGTGTCCTCGAAATAGATGCGGACGGGAAAGCGATGCGTGCCGCCGACGAAGCGGCCGCCGGCCGGCTGGTCGGGGTCGGTCATTTGTCCGCTTTAACCATCGCGGCCGGAACGGGAAAGGGGGGACGGTCCTCCACGTACCCTCGGAGTGGCGGCAGGCGAAGTTTATACGGTTCTTAACGGCTTCATCCATAGCGATACCGCCATGCCGTCGGCCCATATCATCGAAGATTCCGCTTTCACCATCCACCTCTCGGCACAGGACCGGTTCGTCGAAATCCGGATGCGGGGATTCTGGGATGCCACGACGATGCGGCGGTTCGATCGGACGCTGCGGCGGGAATTGCCCTGGCTGCCGCAACGCGGCTGTCCGATCGGCCAGCAGGTCACGTTGTTCGACCTGCTCGATTTTCCCGTCCAGAATCAGGAGACGCTGGCCGCGCTCGGCGCCATGGCGGCCGATCCGTCGATCGGGTCACGGCGTATCGCCGTGCTCGTCGGCAGTACGCTGCTGAAGCAACAGGCGCGCCGGACCGCGCCGGGCTATGGCCTGTTCGGCGATCGGGAATCGGCAATGGCGTGGCTGACCGAGGCGATCGCCGCCTGATCAGTCGAACAGCCCGTCCTGAACCCCCGCCGGCGGCTCGAAACCCAGATGTTTCCACCCGCCCGCATTCAGGCACCGCCCCCGCGCGGTGCGGGCGATCATGCCGATCTGGATCAGATAGGGCTCGATCACTTCCTCGATCGTGTCGCGCGGCTCGCTCAGGCCCGCCGCCAGCGTCTCCACGCCGACCGGACCGCCGCGATACACATCGGCGATCATGGTCAGATAGCGGCGGTCCATCGCATCGAGGCCCTTGGCATCGACCTCCAGCCGGTTGAGCGCGGCATCGGCGGTGCGCGCGTCGACGATCTCGACGCCCGCGACATTGGCGAAGTCACGTACGCGGCGCAGCAGGCGACCGGCGATACGCGGCGTGCCCCGCGCCCGGCGGGCGACCTCGGTCGCGCCGTCCTTGGCGATACCCAGGTCGAGCAGCCCGGCGGCGCGCGTGACGACACGCGTCAGTTCGTCGACCGTGTAGAATTGCAGGCGGATCGGGATGCCGAACCGGTCGCGCAGCGGCGTGGTCAGCAACCCCTGTCGCGTCGTCGCACCGACCAAAGTGAAGCGCGGCAGGTCGATCCGCACGCTGCGTGCCGACGGCCCCTCCCCGATCATCAGGTCGAGCGCGCGGTCCTCCATCGCCGGGTACAGCACTTCCTCGACCGCCGGATTGAGCCGGTGGATTTCGTCGATGAACAGGACGTCGCCATCCTCGAGGTTCGTCAGCAGCGCGGCGAGATCGCCGGACTTCGCGATCACCGGGCCGGAGGTGGCACGGAAGCCGACGCCCATCTCCCGCGCGACGATCTGCGCCAGCGTCGTCTTGCCCAATCCCGGCGGGCCGAAGAACAGGACATGGTCGAGCACATCGCCCCGCCCGCGCGCGGCATCGATGAACACGCGCAGATTCTCGCGCGCCGCCTGCTGCCCGACGAATTCGTCGAGCGCCTTGGGCCGCAGCGCGGCGTCGACGTCGTCGGGGCGGCGGATCGGGGTGGTGATACGGTCGTCGGTCACGCCTGTTCCCTAGACGTTCGCGTGCAGGCGGTCGAGATGCGTCGCACCGTCAGCCATCAAAACGTGACGTAGCGCGGTTTCAGCGTCACCTTGCCCATTGCAGAAACCGTTTGCGTCCAGCAGCGCAGCAGGTCGACCCGAAAGAATTGCGGGTCGCGACAGCGCGGTATCTCCCGAACGCGCGAAAGGTCGCTCGCGCGGTAGATTACGGTGCGGTAGACGGGCTGTCCGGCGATCTGCTCCACGGCACAGGCAATGGCGATATGATCGACTCCGCGCATCACTTCGGGAGCGTTGCAGTCGCGTTCGATCGGGCGACGGCGGCCATCGATCATATCCTCGACCGCCACGCGCAATCCCTCGCGCGGGTCGTTGGCCAAATCGACATAGTAAGGACGGACCAGCAGGTTCGCGCGGATGAAGGTGACGATGTCCTTGCCGTCGAAATTGACCGGCCGTGCACGCAACGCCGCAAAGCTGGGGTCGACCGACGGAATGCCGCGCCCCGTCGCGCTATAGGGTTGGGCGATACAGCGCCGGACATAGGCATCACGCGTTCGCGCGGACGAACCGGGCTTCACCACGAGGATGAACAGGCCGGGACGCATTCCGTCGCATTCCTCGGTCGCGATGACCCGTGCGTCCGGCACGCGCTTGGTGACATCCGCTCCGACCAGCGCCAGCGGATCGGCGGCGGTCTGCAGGACCAGCCACGCTTCCCCGCGTAGAGGCGGCGCGGTACCCGCTGGCAAGATGGCGGCTGATTGGAGTGTCAACATCAGCAGGAACATGCCACGCCCCCGCCCGATCAGCGTGCCGCCTTGCGCAACGCCAGCCGCACCAGCGCGTCAAGGCTGGCACCCGAACCCAGCTCCTCCGCCGCCTTCCCGACCGCCGTCGCCGCCTCGGCCGGTTTGAAGCCAAGGTTCAACAACGCCGATACTGCGTCACCTTCGACACCATCACCGCCAGCCGCGGGAGCGACCGCACCAGGACCGATGGCGATGCCACCGACCTTGTCCTTCAATTCCATCGCGATCCGCTGGGCCAGTTTCGGACCGACGCCATTGGCGCGGGCGATGCTGGCCTTGTCCCCCCGCACGATCGCGGTGCGCACCTCCTCGGGCGACAGGGTCGACAGGATGCCGAGCGCAACCCGCGCGCCGACGCCCTGCACCCCGGTCAGCAAACGGAACCAGTCGCGTTCGTCGGCGCTCGCGAACCCGACCAGCCGGATGAAATCCTCGGCAACCAGCATCTCGGTATGGATCGTCACGCTGCCGCCGACCGGTCCCAGCGCCTGCAAGGTGCGCGACGACGCGCCGACCAGATAGCCGACGCCGTTCACGTCGATGACCGCATGGTCGATGCCGGAGACGGACAGCGTGCCTTTGAGATGGGCGATCATGCGGGACTTCTCTCGATACGGCGTATCCCCGCGCAGGCGGGGATCCAGGGCGACCATCGACGCCGGTTCTGTTTGGCTCTGGGTCCCCGCCTGCGCGGGGATACGGTCGCGGCCACGCTCACGCGCCGATCCCCGTCGACCGCCGCGCCCGCGCCTGTGCGCTGGCAAGGTGATGCGCATGAGTGATCGCCACCGCCAAGGCATCCGCCGCGTCGGGACCGGACAGCTTTACGCCCGGCAGCAGATGGCCGACCATCGCCTGAATCTGCTTCTTGTCCGCGCCGCCGGTGCCGACCACCGCCTTCTTGACGATGCTCGGATGATATTCGCCGATCGCGAGGCCCGCCGTCGATGCGGACAACAGCACGACTCCGCGTGCCTGGCCGAGCTTCAGCGTCGATTGCGCGTTGCTGTTGCCGAGCACCTCCTCGACCGCGGCGCCATCGGGACGCTCGGTGCGGATCACCTCGCCCAAGGCGCCGAACAGCAAAGCGAGGCGGCGGGGGAGCTGCATCGACGGGTCCGTGCGGATCTGGCCGTTGGCGACATGGGACAGGCGGTTGCCATCGGCGCGGATCACGCCCCAGCCGGTGGTGCCGAGCCCGGGGTCAAGGCCGAGGATCAGCAAAACGATCCTCCCCGGCCCGGGGAGGGAGACCAGCCGCACTCCGGTGCAGGGGGGCTTTCACAGGCGATGCACTGCTTGGACATCCCCCTCCACCACCGCTTCGCGGCGGTCCCCCTCCCCGTGCCGGGGAGGATCGGATCCATCAACCCAGCTTCTCCATGACCTCGTCGGACACTTCGTAATTGCCCCACACGGTCTGGACGTCATCGTCGTCGTCGAGCGCGTCGAGCAGCTTGAACAGCGTCGCCGCATCGTCCTCGCCGACCGACACCATCGTCTGCGGCCGCCATGCGAGCTTGGCACCTTCCGCCTCGCCCAGCACCGGCTCCAGTGCCTTCGCGACTTCGTGCAGATCGCCCTGAGCGGTCCAGATCTCGTGGCCGTCCTCGCTCGACGTCACGTCTTCGGCTCCGGCTTCCAGCGCCGCCTCGAACACCTTTTCGGCGTCACCGGCCTTGGCGGGATAGTTGATGAGGCCGACCCGGTCGAACCCGTGGCTGACCGAACCGGCGGTGCCGAGGTTGCCGCCATTCTTCGACACGGCGGTGCGCACGTTGGTGGCGGTGCGGTTGCGGTTGTCGGACAGCGCCTCAATGATGAGCGAAACCCCCGCCGGGCCGAAGCCTTCGTAGCGGATTTCCTCGTAATTCTCCATGTCGCCCTTCGACGCCTTGTCGACCGCGCGCTGGATATTGTCCTTGGGCATCGACTGCGCCTTGGCGGCGTTGATCGCCGCGCGCAGGCGCGGGTTCATGTCGGGATCGGGCAGGCCCATCTTCGCCGCGACGGTAATTTCGCGGCTGAGCTTGGAAAACATGCCCGACCGCTTCTTATCCTGCGCACCCTTGCGGTGCATGATGTTCTTGAATTTGCTATGGCCTGCCATCGGTGCCTCTTTAGGTTCTGGTCCGCTCTTAGGCGGTGGGCGCGGTTCGCGCCAGCGCGTCGATCTTCGCCTCCAGCGCCGCCAGCCGATCGATCACATCGGTATCGAGCTTGGCGTGCAGCGCGAGGATGTCGATCTCTGCGCGCAAATTGGTTTCATAGTCCAGCCGCGCGGCCAGCCGATCCTTTTCCGACTGCCGGTTCTGGCTCATCATGATGACCGGCGCCTGGATCGCGGCGAGGGTCGACAGCATCAGGTTGAGAAAGATGTAAGGGTAAGGATCGAACGCCAGCCCGAAATGCGAGAGCACGTCGGAATTGAGCAGCATCCATCCGAGCAGGACGGCCGTGAAAGCGATGATGAACCCCCACGACCCGCCGACCGCCGCGACCCGGTCCGCCAGCCGATCACCGAACGTCGCGCGCGCATCCGATTCGTCGGCGGCGTCGCGGGTGACGGGGGTGCCGCGTTCGATCGCGGAGAGGACATGGGCCTCTTCCTCGCCCTGCGGGTCGCCATGCCCTTTCAGCAGGCGCGTCGCGAAGTGGAAGACGCTGGCCATGTCCCTGCCCCCCTGGTCCTGCTTAGATGCCGAGCGCCTGCTTGTAGGTTTCGAGCAGCATGTCCGCTTCGTCGCGATGGTGCTTTTCCATGCGGCGCAGGCGGATGATCGTGCGCATCGTCTTCACGTCGAACCCGGTCGACTTGGCTTCGCCATAGACGTCCTTGATGTCGTCGCTGATGCCCTTCTTTTCCTCTTCGAGGCGTTCGATGCGCTCGATGAGCAGGCGGAGCTGTTCCGCCGAGACGTTGTCGGTCATGGGGTTCCCTTAACGATGGTCAAGAATTCGTGAACGGGCGCGCCTAGCCGATCCGCGCGCCCGCCTCAACCGATCAACGGGGTTCGGTCATCGCCGGCGGGTCGCTCGCCGGAAAGCTGTCGTCCAACGCCTCGTCCAGCGCGGCATCGGTGCGGTTCTTCGCGACGCTCTCGTCCATGCGGGCGATCTGTTCGGGGGTCGCGGGCAGCTGATGCGTCGCCTTCCACTGGGCATAGGGCATGCCGTACACCGCCTCGCGCCCTTCGTCCTTCGACAGGCCGGCGGCCTCGCCCAGCCAGTCGCCCAGGCAGTTGCGACAGAAACCGGCCAGCCCCATCAGGTCGACATTCTGCGCGTCGGTGCGATGCTGGAGGTGGCGGACCAGCCGGCGGAATGCGGCGGCCTGTGCGGCGTCGCTGATGGAATCGATTGATGGCATGAGTTTCCGCTCCAAGGTTGAACCTTTACGAATAAGCCTTAGAGGCAGGCGCGCAACGCCCGGAGACTTTCATGACCAAGGCCATCAGCCCCCGTTCGCGCAAGGTTCGCGTCCTCGCCACGCTTGGCCCCGCCAGCAACACGCCGGAAATGATCGCCAAGCTGTTCGAAGCCGGCGCCGACGCCTTCCGCGTCAATATGAGCCATGGCGACCAGCAGTCGAAGGTTGCCGTGATCGAAGCGATTCGCGGGCTGGAGAAGCAGTTCGGCCGCCCGACGACCATCCTCGCCGATCTGCAGGGACCGAAGCTGCGCGTCGGCCGCTTCGCCGAAGGGCGCGTCATGCTCGAAGCCGGGCAGCGCTTCACGCTCGACCGTTCGAACGAGCCGGGCGACGCGACCCGTGTCGAACTGCCGCACCCGGAGATTTTCGCCGCGATCGCCCGTGATGCCCGCCTGCTGCTTGATGACGGCAAGCTGGTGCTGCGCGTCCTCGATCATGACGATGACAAGATCGAAACCGAAGTGGTCGTCGGCGGTGCGCTGTCGAATTCGAAGGGGTTGAACGTGCCCGACGTCGTGCTGCCGATGGCCGCGCTGACACCCAAGGACATTTCCGACCTGCACTTCGCGGTCGACCAGGGCGTGGACTGGATCGCGCTGTCGTTCGTGCAGCGTCCGGAGGATCTGGCCGAAGCGCGCAAGCTCATTCAAGGCAAGGCGGCGCTGCTCGCCAAGATCGAGAAGCCCTCGGCCGTCGCCCGGCTGGAAGAGATCGTCGAGCAGTGCGACGGCGTAATGGTCGCGCGCGGCGATCTGGGCGTCGAGCTGCCGCCGCAGTCGGTGCCGCCGCTGCAGAAGCGCATCGTCGAGACCGCCCGCCGCCTCGGCCGCCCGGTCGTCGTCGCGACGCAGATGCTCGAATCGATGATTACCTCGCCCTCGCCGACCCGCGCCGAAGTGTCGGACGTGGCGACCGCCGTCTATGACGGGGCGGACGCGATCATGCTGTCGGCGGAAAGCGCCGCGGGCAGCTGGCCGGTCGAATCGGTGGCGATGATGAACGACATCTCGCACGCCGTCGAACGCGACCCGGCGCATGGCGACCGCGTCCACTTCACCGTGCTGCGCCCCGATCCCACCACCGCCGACGCGCTGGCCGAAGCCGCCAAGAACATCGCCGCCACGGTCGATGCGAAGGCGATCCTGTGCTTCACGAAGTCGGGTTCGACCGCGCGCCGCATCGCGCGCGAACGTCCCGCCGTGCCGATCATGGTACTGACGCCGCAGATCGACACCGCGCGTCGCCTGGGGCTGCTGTGGGGCGTCCATGCCGTCCACACCCGCGACGTCGAATCGTTCGAGGAGATGGTGGCGAAGGCCAAGCGCATGGTCCTGCGCCACAACATGGCCCGCGCGGGCGACCGTGTCGTCGTCTGCGCCGGCGTGCCGTTCGGAACGCCGGGGTCGACCAACGTGCTGCACGTGGTTCAGATCGTCGGCGACGAACTGAAGAACTATCGGGGGCACGAAGCCTAAAAGCTCCTCCCCGGCACGGGGTGAGGGACCAGCCGCAGGCTGGTGGAGGGGACGCTCCGCAAGCGGAACGCTCGGGACGATCCCCTCCACCACAGCTTCACGGCCCTCCCCCGTGCCGGGGAGGATGTTACTCCGTCTCGCTGCCTACCCGGACATCCACGTCCAGTTCCTCCTCGCCCGCCCCCATCCGGACCCCGGCGATCGGCGCTGCACCCGCGGCATCCAGCGCCACCGCGACCCGGATATGATCGAGGCCCGAACGCCCGCCGGTCGCGGGATCGAACGCGTACCAGCCGCCTGACACATACGCCTCCGCCCAGGCATGCGGCGCAGCGGTCCGCCGTTCGTCGTCGCCGGAAAGGCTGTAGCCCGATACGTAGCGCGCGGGCACACCCTGCGCCCGTGCCGCGGCGATGAAGATTTGCGCCATGTCGCGCGGTCCCAGCCGCTCGTCGCCTGCCGCCTCAGCCGCCGAGCGGATCGCCGGGGTCGGTCGCCGGTCGAGCGGCCAGCGGGCATGGATCGCGCCGGCCAGCGCCGTCATCGCGCCAAGGTCGTCGCCTTGCCCCAGCCCCTCGATCAACGCATCCGCGCGCGTCAGCGGCCTTACGCGACGGAACAGGTCGGGGGGAAACGGCTCGTCGGTGACCTCGATCGGGCCGTCCTGTTCGGTCAGCAGCGCTTCGCCGGACACGGAGAGGACGAGCGTATCGACCGGGCCTTCGGCATAGAGCATCCGGGTGATGTTGCCGTAGCCGTCAAACCCTTCCCGCAGCCGTGCGTCGCAGTCGACATCGATACGCCAGTTGACCACCGTCTGATGGCTCGTATCGCCGGGAAACAGCCGGAGCAGCTGGACGATGCGCGCCTGCGGTTCGGTGAAGCGATACCGCGTCTCATGGTGGACCGACAGCCGCATCAGATGAAGCGGAACTGGCGGGCGATCGCGGCGTCGAGCATCGCATTCTCCCGGATGAAGGCATTCAGATATTCATGCAGGCCGCTGACGATGACCTCGTGTGCGCGGGTCTTCTGCATCCGGGCGAGGCGTGCGCGGGCCATGCGGTCGGCCTCGCCCTGGAAGCCGGTACGCTTGCCGAGCATGTTCAGCATCTCGACCGTTTCGTCGACGCACGCGGCGAGGCTGCGCGGCACTTCGCCACGTGACAGCAGCAGTTCGATGACGTTCGCGGGCTTCAGCCCCTCGCTGTACAGCCAGCGATAGGCGGTGACGGCCGAAACCGTCTGCAGGATCGTGGTCCACTGGTCGCGGTCGATCGCGCCACCGATCCGCTCGCCTTCGGGCAGCAGCAGGTGATATTTGACGTCGATCAGCCGCGCGGTGTTGTCGGCGCGTTCGATTGCGG
Source organism: Sphingomonas sp. ABOLH (assembly GCF_003951715.1). Lineage (NCBI taxonomy): Bacteria > Pseudomonadati > Pseudomonadota > Alphaproteobacteria > Sphingomonadales > Sphingomonadaceae > Sphingomonas > Sphingomonas sp. ABOLH. The sequence goes on from NZ_QQWV01000003.1 coordinate 169,896, forward strand.
CACCCAGCTGGACGAACCACGTCGCCTCGTTCTTCATCATGCGCTGGACCGCGCCTTCGAAGCCGCGCGCCTCCGCCTTGATCGCCTCGACCAGGTTGAGGATATCCTCGCCCTCCTCGCCACGCGGTGAGTTGAAGACGATCCACGCGCGGTTGATCGCCGTCCATGCGTCGCGGGTCAGCGCGGTGCGCACCGCCTTCGCATTGTTGCGCGCCGCGTCGAGGCACCACAGAATCGACCCGGCATGGCTGCGGTCGCAGGTCAGGAAGCGGGCGACCGAGGCCTGCCCGACCGCCTGCCCGGTCGCGGCAAAGCTGTCTTCGGTATAGCTGACCGCCAGCGCGCTGGCCCAGGCGGCGTCGCCCGCCGGGCGCGACGACAGCGCGTCGAGCCGCACCGTTGCCTCAACCAGCCGTGCGAGGAAATCGGCGCGTTCGACATAGCGGCCCAGCCAGTAGAGGGAGGCGGCGGTGCGCGACAGCATCGCCATTTCAGCGCCCCCCCTGCGACTGGGTCATGCCGCCCATCGATTGCGCCTGCACCTGCGACTGCACCGGACCATCGTCCATGAGCACGAAACTGTCCTTGGTCCCGCCGCCCTGGCTCGAATTGACGACCAGCGACCCTTCCTTCAGCGCAACGCGGGTCAGCCCGCCCGGCACGACCTGTACCGTCTCCGCACCGGTCAGCACGAATGGGCGGAAATCGACGTGACGCGGGGCGAGGCCAGCGTCGGTCAGGGTGGGCACGGTCGACAGCGCCAGCGTCGGCTGCGCGATATAACGCTGCGGTTCGGCGATCAGCGCGCGGCGGAAATCCTCGATCTCTTGTTTGGACGCAGTCGGCCCGACCAGCATGCCGTAGCCGCCCGACCCGTCGACCAGCTTCACCACCACCTCGTCCAGATGGTCGAGGACGTATTTGAGCGCATCCGGCTCCCGGCAGCGCCATGTCTCGACATTGGGGAGCAAAGGCTCGCTCTCCGCATAAAAGCGGACGATCTCGGGCATATAGCTGTAGATCGCCTTGTCGTCGGCGATGCCGTTGCCCGGCGCATTGACCAGCGCGACATTGCCCGCGCGATAGGCGGCGATCAGGCCGGGTACCCCCAACAGCGATTCCGGCCGGAAAACCACCGGATCGATGAAGTCGTCGTCGATCCGGCGATAGATGACATCGACCCGCACCCGCCCGGCAATGGTCTGCATCCATACCACGTCGTCATCGACCAGCAGGTCGGCCGGCTCGACCAGTTCGACACCCATCGAATCGGCCAGGAAGCTGTGTTCGTAATAGGCCGAATTGAAATGGCCCGGCGTCAGCACGACGCAGGTCGGATGCGCCCCCGCCCCGGGCGGAGCGACGGAACGCATCGTCTCCAGCAGCTTGTCGGGATAGCTGTCCACCGCCGCCACGCGGAAATTGCGGAACAGTTCGGGGCACAGCCGGATCATCGCCTCGCGATTTTCCAGCATGTACGACACGCCCGACGGGGTGCGGGCATTGTCCTCCAGCACGAAGAACTCGTCCGGCCCGGTGCGGACCAGATCGATGCCGCAGATATGCGCCCAGACACCGTGCGGCGGACGGATGCCGGCGATTTCGGGGCGGAACTGCGCGTTGCCGAAGATCAGGTCGGGCGGCAGCACCCCGGCCTTCAGAATGCGGCGTTCGCCATAAATGTCGTCGAGGAACGCATTGATCGCCTGCGTCCGCTGGATCAGCCCCTTGGACAGGCGTGCCCATTCGTCGGCCATGAACACGCGCGGCACGATGTCGAACGGGATGATCCGCTCCGCCGCCTCGCTATCGCCATACACGGCAAAGGTGATGCCCAGCTGGCGAAAGGTCGCTTCGGCGGATTGCAGGCGGCGTTTCAACTCATGGGGCGGCACCTCGCGCATCCACCGTGCCAGTGCCGCAAGGTCGGCGCGCGGATCGTCCGGCCCGCCTTGTCCCCAGATTTCGTCGAACGCTTGCCCCATTCAACCCCCAACGCCGCCTGACGGATTATGCTCCGCATGCTGCGCTGCGAAATCGGTGCTGGCAAGCGGGTTTGGCGGCTCAGGATACCAGTTCGGTCAGCGTCGCCGGCGTAAGTACTTGCGGCAGCACGCGTGCCTCTCCGCTGCCCGGCGCATAATAAAGATATAGCGGCACGCCGGCACGGTTATGCGCCTCGATAAAACGGCCCAGCGCTGGGTCGCCATCGGTCCAATCGCCGACCAGCACCTTTACGCCACCCTTGCCGAACGCCTCCGCCACCGCGCGAGTCTCGATTGCGGCGCGTTCGTTGACCTTGCAGGTCAGGCACCAGTCCGCGGTGAAATAGGCGAAGACCGGTTTGCCCTCTGCGCGCAGCGCCGCCAACCGTGCCTCGCTGAACGGTTCGGCGCCGGCGATCCCGGTAGTCGCAGCGCCGGCCGGCGGTGCGCGCTGCACCAGCGCGGCACTCGCCACCGCCAGCACCAGTGCGGCGATCCCCGGCCTCCATGCCCGATCGCGCCCGCGCAGCTGTCGCCGCCCGGTCCACCACAGTCCCAGCCCGGCGAGCAGCAGTGCCCCCAGCCCCATTGCCATCCCGTCGACCCCGGACTGCCGCCCCAATATCCATGCCAGCGCCAGCGCGGTCAGGAACATCGGCACCGACAGCGCTTTCCGGAACGCGTCCATCCACGCGCCGGGCTTAGGCAGGCGCCGCCGCAGCGCCGGAACGAAGCCCAGCAACAGAAACGGCAGTGCAAGACCGAAGCCCAGCCCGGCAAACACCGCCATCGCCGCGACCGGCGGAAGGACCAGCGCCGATCCCAGCGCGGCACCCATGAACGGGCCGGTACAGGGAGTGGCAACGAACGCCGCGAGTGCCCCGGTGGCGAACGCCCCGCCCCGCCCGCTGCGGTTGCCGACCTGTGGCGTAGGCAGTTCGAACAGCCCGGCGAGGTTCAGCGCGATGCCGCCGGTCAGCACCAGCAACAGCAATACGACGCGCGGATCGGTCAGCTGGAACGCCCATCCCGCCGCCACGCCCGCCGCACGGATCGCGAGCAATATGCCGCCCAATGCCATGCAGGTGACGACCGCTCCAGCGGTATAGGCAACACCCTCCGCCCGCGCATGGACCGCGGACTCGCCCGAACGGGCCAAGCTCAACGCCTTGAGGCTCAGGATCGGAAAGACGCACGGCATGATGTTGAGCAGCAGTCCGCCGAGCAGCGCCCCGGCAAAGGCGATCAGCACGGTGCGGATCGGTGCCGGTTCGGCCGCTGCCGCCACCGTGCCGGGGGTCGCGCGGATCGCGAAGCCCTTCCCCGGACCGGTCGCGAGCACGCCTTCGATCGCAGCCGACTTGCCCGTAGCCTTCGTTTCGATAACGAGGGCGTCGCCGTCGCGCGCGATCTTTTGCGGCGCATCGTAATCGACCGCGCTCTCGGTGAGCGGGAAGAAATAGGGATCGCCGATCGCCTGCGACGCCGGAAACGGCACGCGTAGCCTCAGGGTGTCGCCAGCCTGGAACAGTGCGGGCGATCCTAGCGGCCGGGGCAGCGCGCGCCGCCAGCCATCGAAATCGGCGCGACGCTCCGGGTTGATCGCGCCGTCACCAATCGTCAGTTCGGTGGCGAGCTCCGCCTTTTCCGGTACGCAGATTTCGCGGGTGCAGACCAGATAGTCGATCGACAGCCGCACCGGCACGATGGTGCCCTTCGCCAGCCCGGCGGGCAGTTGCAGCTCGGTCAGGATGGTCCAGGGTCGCTCATAGACATAGTTCATGATGCCCGCGACGGTCAGCCGCTCGGGCACCGGATAGCGCAAGGGACCGACGCTGGCACCCGCCGGCAATGTCCAGTCGAGCTGCGGCTGGGTGCCGACCGCGCCGGGATTCTGCCAGTAACCGTGCCATCCCGCATCGGGCATCGATACCAGCGCCAGCGCAACGCGCGATCCCGCCGCCGGGGCGTCGCTCTCCGCTACGATCCGCATCTGGACATGCCGCTGTCCCGGCACCTGTGCCGCCACCGGCAACGCGCCCAGAAATGCGAAAAGGATCAGGACGAGTCGCCACAGCGTTCTTGCCGGTGTCATGTACGCCGGGTAGCGAAGTTTCGGGACGGATGCACCGTCCGCGGAGTTCCTTAATGCGTTTCCTGACCCTCGCTGCGCTACTGCTTGGCACCGCCGTCCCCGCTCTGGCGCAGACCGCCGCACCGGCCCCTGTCCCGGCCGCCCTACCGGTGCCGCCGACCTATCCGGCGACGCCGCCCAAGCTGATCGTCGCGATCTCGGTCGATCAATTCTCCGCCGACCTGTTCGCCGAATATCGCGCGCGCTTCACCGGCGGGTTCGTGCGGATGATGCAGGGCGCAGTGTTCCCCTCGGGCTATCAGAGCCATGCCGCGACGGAGACCTGCCCCGGCCATTCGACGATCCTGACCGGATCGCGCCCGTCGCGCACCGGCATCATCGCCAATGACTGGATCGACCAGCGCGGCAACAACCGCCCCGATCACAAGGTCTATTGTGCAGAGGACGAGCGCGTCCCCGGCTCGACCTTCAAGGACTATACCGTGTCCGACGTGCACCTGATGGTGCCCACGCTGGGCGAGCGGATGAAGGCCGCCGATCCGCGCACCCGCGTCGTATCGGTCGCGGGCAAGGACCGCGCGGCGGTGATGATGGGCGGGCACAAGGTCGACGAGCTGTGGTGGTTCGGTAAGGACGGCTTCACCAGCTATGCCGGTCGCACGATGCCGCCGGTCGTCGCACGCGCCAACGCAGCCGTCGCGAAGCAGATCGCCACCGCGCAAGGCCCGATGCCGCTGCGCACCTTCTGTCAGCCGCTAGCCCGCGCCGTTGCGGCCGCGCGCAGTGCGATCGGAACAGGCCGTTTCGTACGCGCTGCCGGCGACGTGAGCATTTTATGCCGATCGCACGC